>JAISIJ010000106.1 GCA_031262245.1 Oscillospiraceae bacterium
TTCGCTTTCAGCGAAAAAATTGCAGTTGTAGAAGTTAAACATAAGGCTGTATGTCAAAATTCAACATACACACATAAGTCCCTGTCGGTTTCTTTCACCCGACTCGTTCCTATCCGAGAGAGTTTTTCTCGCTCGGCTCTTTCGAGGTAGTATCATTATCATTGTCTGCCTTTGGTCTGAGGAATTTCTTCCCACGCTCGCCCAGAATGGGGTCACAGCACACGGCAGTACAAATTTCTGTACCCTATGTTTCGATATTCGGTTTTCAAAATGCCGTTTGAGGAAACAGGAATTCCCTACGATATATAGTCTATCACAAAATTTCGGATTTGTCAATAGTTAAATTGAAAGTTTGTGAAATTTGCACCAATCATCGGGAATTACATCTTCTAAATTTGTGCAATTTTCACAAAACGCTATTTTCATATCATATTCATTTTTAATTTTTGCACAGACTCAAATTATATTGCCGTCTGAAATTTCGATTTTTCTGTCACATTCATTAGCAGTTCCCAAGTCGTTTGCTACAGTGATAACCGTCTTTCCGCAGTCGCTCAAATTTTCAAAAAGGGATACAATCTTCTCGGCTGTTCACCATTCTCAATAATAACGGTTAGAACCTCTTTAGTAACTTTTATTCGCTTATTTCTTAAAAGATATTAAACAGGATTTAAGGATAGACCGGTATATATTTTTATTGAAAATGTAGCGTTCGTTTATACTACAGTTCTTATCAGTCCCCTTAAGTTTTTAACCTCTGTTTAATCAAATCCTCATATTTTACATACCCGTAATCATAAATAACTTTATTATTTTGAACTGCATACACTAATTCTCCAGAACGAGTATAAATATATTGGAATTGCTCTCTTATCGTAGCTCCAAATGAGTTTTGAGCATCAACATACGATTGTATACAGATATAATAGGGATTACCGAGACATTGCCAATCATTACCTGTAGTCGAAGGAAACTTTGCCGTAGAGGGAGATTTTAAATAGTTATTAACATAATTCTTAGTAGTACTAAAATAATTATAGTCGTCCAAAACGGGCAAATACCATTCGCTCTCATAAAATTTATCGTAAGTGACTTTTAACCACTTAAAGGTATTCTCTTCTTTAACAATATCACCAAAAGTAAGCTCGTCAATGCCTTGAAGATATAAACAATATCTTTCAACATTAGAAACCGTCGATTTGTATTCTTGTAGGTAAAAAGTATCGGTGATACCTAAAGTTTTAAACTTATTTTTGTCGTCTTTACTATCATAAGGAAGGCTTGCTTCACCCGGATTTCCGACTAACTTTATAACTTTATCTGCTACAATCCAAAATGTTGCTGACGGCAAACCTTCGGCGAGATTTTTATAATCATAATATTTAGCAGGAATTGGAGTTGAGGATAACCCACAATCGTCATCTTCTAAAATACTATCGGGTTCGCCGAGTATGGCAATTAGTTCTTGGCTTGAAATATTGGAAAAACGGGTAACATCAAAAATGACCTCAACTTCTTTATCTGGAGTGGAACTCGTTGCAGGTGTGGTTGATGTATCGACAAAAGGATTTGTACCTTGTTCTTCGTAATAATTTTTTACACAAACGAATATAGCAACCATTAAACCGCAAAAAAATAACAGTCCAAGAAATAATCCATTTCGTGCATTACGTTTTTTGTTCTTTTCTACATTTTGATACGAAGTATGTTGTATCCATTTATTAACCTTATTAAGCATTTTAATTGAGTCTTTATAGTTTCCTAATAAGCTAAGATTATCTTTTAATTGATTTAAAGATTTTTCGAGTTCATAATTAATATCTGGGATTTAATAATGTGTCTTGAACTCTTTTTATAAATTTTAACAGCACCTAAACAATCGATATATAGAGTTTCTTGACGTTTAGGCCAGTTTGTTTTTACATAATCAAGCGTGTTTTGTTTTAATACTTCCCATAAGGAACAATAATATTGTTTTCTCTTGTCATCGGCATATGCTATTGCGTTTTTGAAAAATTCATTCTGAGGAAAAAATTTTTCATACAGCCCGGGGGATTTGAATAACAAAGGAAAATTCTGATCACTAACATTATAGTGCATAGTCTTCAGTGTTTCTTCATCTTTTGCACCAAAACCGGCACAAAAACGTTTCATTTGTGCATCAGCATTTTGTGGATAATACTTAATTAGTGCATCAAATTTTTCTTTTGCAGTTTTAAAATCTTTGCGGTTTAGTGCACTACATCCGGAATTATAATAATTGTCAACTGTATCATTAAACTGTTTATGGCATTTTGCCAGAGTATTATTTTGAGCCGCATTTTTCACAGTTTGGTAATTTATCAATTCCTCAGGATTGGCATATTTTATGGCGTTTTGGAAACTTTTATCCGAAAAAGTTAAACTGTGTACTTTTTCTGGATGGAAATGATAATCCTTTACTTTTTCATCATTAAGTACAAAGGCTACATTTTTCTTTGCATTTTCTAAATCAGTCGCTTTTGAAAAAGATAACCATTTCCCCATATATGCAGGTGCATATTCAGGGTCAATATCTAAAATCTTCTCAAAATACTCATCTGCTCTATCCCATTCTTTATCTGATAAGAATATACAAGCACGCTTATAAAGCGAATCAACAGAGGGAGCAAGTTGATTTGAATTAATATTATCATTTTGTTCTGTCGCCATATTATCCTCTTCTATTATTTTTAACATATTGTTTGTTGGCGTTATTTCTATTTCTTTAGAATCTGAAATTACCGTTGATTGCTCGCTACCTGAACTTAGAACCCCACCTATACCAAAGTGAGAATGTGATACTTTCGTACCTGTTGGATATTCACTTGGGTTGTCGATATTTTTTTCGTGGGTAGTAATATAACTTTGTGCATTTTCAATCAAATTATCCGGCAACTCATTTACAAAATTCACTGCTGTCTTTCCCACGTTAAAGATAAATCTTGATGGATATAGACAATATTCGTGTCCTCGCTGTCCTTCTGCGTCTGTTATTATTAATAATTTTTCCGCCCTTGTCATCGCTACATATGCAAGACGACGTTCTTCCTCAAGTTCGGCTTGTGTTGAGGTTTTCGCTGATGGGAAAATTCCCTCATTCATTGCAACAACAAATACTATCGGAAATTCCAAACCTTTCGCTGAATGTACGGTCATCAATTTTACAGCTTGTTTTGGTTTTTCAATATCAGCGTTAGTATACAGCGAAATAGAATCAAAATATTGCTGTAAATCGAAAAACTCTCCCGCCTCTTGTTCGGCTTTTTGTATTGAAAGTTTAAGTTCAGCGAGGTTTTCAAGCCTTTCTTCTTCACCGCTTTCTCGTATCATTGCTTCATATCCACTTTGTATAAGTATGTCACTTAGAATGTCAGTAATACTTTTACTCCGTGAATTATAACTACTTCTTAAATCCTCAATCATATCAACAAATATTCGTGCTTTTGTCTTATTTAATGTTGATAACTGCTCTTTTAATGCAGAATAAAGTGGTATATTATTAGTAGTTGCGTGAGAAACTATGCGTTCCATTGTGACTTTACCTATTTCTCTTCTCGGTTCATTCACAATCCTCCTAAAGGCTAAATCGTCATCGGAAATAACAAGTTTCAAATAGCACAAAATATCCTTTACTTCTTTTCGTTCATAAAAGCCAATTCCACTTAGTATTACAAATGGAATTTCTTTTTTCAAAAACTCTTCTTCAAACGCACGAGAGCAATAATGAGCACGGTATAAAATACTCATTTCTGAATATTTAATTCCTATTTTAGAATATTTCTGAATAGAGTCTGCAACAAATTCTGCTTCCTTTTGTACAGTATCGTTGTGGCAGTAAATAACATTTTCTCCATCCTTTTTTACAGCCTTAGATACTCTTTCAACACGATTTTTATTGAATTTGATGAGGGTATTAGATGAATTAACAATTTGTGGTGAAGAACGATAATTAAGGTTAAGATAAAGGGTTTGTGCTGTAGGATGGACTTTGTCGAAATTCATAATATACTCTACGTTAGCACCACGCCAAGAATAAATTGTTTGGTCTGGGTCGCCGACAACAAATAGATTTTTATGGAAGTCAGAGAGAATGTTTGCCATTGTATACTGAGC
>JAISIJ010000210.1 GCA_031262245.1 Oscillospiraceae bacterium
TTTGATTTAGCAAGGCAAAAATCCGCAGGTTTACTGACGTAAGGCAAGGATTTTTAACGTAGATAAACGGAAAATGAATGTGAAATGATGTCTGTGAAAAGATGCTAAACAGGCTCTAAGGAAGTACACCTATCAAACGAACCTTCGATTTGATAGGAGCCATTCCCCATATCAGTCGAAGTGCTGGTGATTGTTGTTAAGCCCTCGGGGAGTACAATTGACTTTAAAGCAGAACAGCTGACAAAAGCAGCGGTAATTTCTCTTAATTGGCTATTTTCGGCAAAAGTAACCGTTTCTAACTTGTTACAGGAATAAAATGCGTTATTCCCGATTGTGGTTACGGTAGAGGGGATAGTAATTTCGGTTAATTTTAAACAATCGTAAAACGCTTTATCTTCGATTGAAGTTACGCCTTCGGGGATATTGATGGTAACTAAATTTTCACAGTAGAGAAACGCACGTTCTCCGATTGAAGTTACGGTGTATTGTGAACCTGAGTAGGTAAGTTTTGAGGGGATTTCAATATTTGTACTTGTTGTGTCGGTGTAGTCGGTAATTGTCGCCGTGCCGTCGCTGTAAGCGGTAAAGACATAACCGGGATTGGTGCTGTCTATGAGGGAAGTGACCATTGAGTTTGCAGCTGAAATTTCCATTTGCTTGAAGATTGAAAAACCGGTATCCGCCGGAAAATACGTAAACGTCCCTGCCACCATTGCAAAAGACATAATCGCCGCAACAATGCGTTTTCTGTTATATTTCATTAATTTTGCTCCTTATGTTTATAATTATCATTCAAATATTTCTATGCCAATAGATACTTTGACATTATAGCATATTTAAACCCTAAAATCTGAATACTCACGAAGATGTCAACATTCAGTTTGATTTTTAGAAAATTATAGTAAAAAACCGCCGTGTGAGGCGGTTTTAAAGCATTTTTTGTCTATATAATCATCTTTCCGGATACATATCAAACCATACTAAGCTGAGAGAACTTTTTTTCATTTTCTGTATCATCCAATGCTCGATATATAAAAGCGATGTTGTCATATGTGTTTTTTGTATCGGGGTGTTCTGTGCCTAAAAATTTTTCGCAAATTGCTAAATCTTTAAAACAATATTTCAAAGCTTTATCATATTCACATTTATGATAATAAACAGCACCTATATTATTATATGATGTTGCAGTATCGGGGTGTTCTTCACCTAAAACTTTTTCACGAATTTTTAAAGATTTTTCGTGATATTCCAAAGCTTTCTCATAATCGCCTCTATCATAATAAACACTACCAATATTATTATATGACATTGCAGTATAGGGGTGTCCTTTGCCTAAAACTTTTTCATAAATTGCCAAAGCCTTTTCGTGATATTCCAAAGCTTTATCGTATTCACTTTTACGATAATAAACATTACCGATATTATTATATAAAAATGCAATAAGGGGGTGGTCTTTGCTTAAAACTTTTTCACGAATTTTCAAAGCCTTTTCGTGATATTCCACAGCTTTATCGTATTCGTCTTTGTAATAATAAACATTGCCGATATTATTATATGATACTGCGGTATCTTTGTGATTTTCTCCGAGTTTTTTCAGGCGTATTTCTAATCCATTATTAAGATATTCAAATGCTTTATCATATTCAGCCATTAAGGTATAAGTATAACCCATATTGTTATAAACTCTTGCAATTTCGGGGTCGTCTTCTTCAAGCAATTTTTCTTGAATTTTTAAGGATTTATTATAAAATTCCAACGCAGTTTTATAATCTGCTAACGCATTATAAACAACACCCATATTATTATAAACCGTTGCTGTTTCGGTGCTTTCCATACCGAATATGCTTTCACGGATTGTCAAAGAGTTTTCATAATATTCAAGTGCATCGTTATATTTTGCTAATTCGTTATATACATCACCTAATTTATATAGTACATATGCTTTTTCTTCGCTGTTTTCGCCGTATGATTCAGCAAGGTCTTTAAATAATTCTTCGGCAACAGAATATTTTGCTTTGTCAAATTGTTCTTCGGCAATTTTAAGTTTAATATTCAGCGATAAACTTTCTTTTATTTTTTCCTCGTCAGTATTTTCTTTCGGTTGGTTATCAGTAATTTTATCGTCAAAAGTTGAAATCGAACCGCTTGCAGCATCGATAGGTTTGTAAATTAATTTTTGGTCTAACAATTCTTTAATTTCAAGTAATAGTTCTTTTTCGTTTTTTTCGGTTGATTTATTTATTTTTTCTACTGCTTTCTTTTCAAATTCTTCATCTATTATTTTTAATAATTGGTTAAATCCTTTTGGAAATGCAGGGTTATAAGGAAAAGATTGAGTCCCTTTAATTGAAACCAAATTAGTTTTATAAGTTTTTGTACCATAACTATAAGGAATTTCTCTTATACCCTTAGCAAAAGCAAAACCACGCTCTAAATGACAAAAATTAGAGTGTTTCATATTTTCATTTTCTATAACCAAAATAATTGTGGCTTTTGAAAGGCTGTCAATTATCTCATCTTCAAAATATTGTCCGCCTTTCAAACTTATATGGTCAATAAAACATTCAATATCTTTATTTTCTAAATTTTCTTTTAACTGTTCAATAAATTCTGTGAATTGTTTATCATTGTCATCGTGCGAATGGCAAATAAAAACAAACGGCTTTTTATTTTCCGGCAACATAATTTTTTCTCCTTAAATCTGTTTAAAAAAATTCCCTATATTAACATTATAACACAAAAATCTCGCATTGCAAATAAAAAATCACAAATTTAATCAATTTTATTAAGTTTTTGCGTTAACCCTTTATAATGAAAAAAATTGCAAAGCATATCGTAAATATATCCATTTTTATTACACCTGTATTTCAAAAAATAAAACAGAGGAGTATTAACCCCCTCTGCTATTCCGCTGCCCTTATGGTGTGTCTGAAAAATGTATAAGGTCTGTTTATGCAAACACCTAATTATTGTTCAAATATAATAAAAAAGCACACCGATTTAACTAACTCTTCTACTCATTAATTTATTCGGAAAATCTTTTAAAATTATGTCCATAACTTAAACCTCTTTTTTGTAAATTATTCACTTTCATAGTAATAACTTTGCTCAATGCCTTTCATAAATATTTCTCTATTATCTATATCTTCTGTCAAAGCATTTTGCAACAAAACCTTGATTTCAAGGTCGTTTACCGGGCTTCGTTCCATTGCCGAAAGATAAGCTGTTTTATCAACTTTCTGCCAATCAACACATAACCCTAATCGTTTTTTCAATATTAAATCAAGCCAAATTCGCATACTTCTGCCATTACCCTCAAAAAATGGGTGTGCAATGTTCATTTCAACATATTTTGCAATAATTTCTTCATATGTGTTCTCAGGCAAAATTTCTATTTTAGCAAGAATTTCTTCCAAATATAATGCACTCGCAAACCTGAAATATCCCTTTGAAATATTTTTAGTGCGAATTTTACCCGCAAAATCATACAATCCGTCAAATAACGTCTTATGAATAACTTGTAAGCCCTTGATTGTGCCTACTTCAATTTTATGAATTTCTCCGCTGTCATAAAGATTATATGCCTTTTCACGGCTCTTTTTATCTATCTCGTTCATTTTTTCTCCTAAATTCCAGAGTGTATAATTAACCATTTAATTATACCCCAAACATACCATATTGTCAAGAAGTTTTATATCCAAACCTTCTTCTGCTTGATATAATCAATTAATTTCAAAACATTAAGAACCCGACCACATAGGTTAAAATCTACGCAAAAGAGTATGGAAATTGGAAATTAAACAAAGAGTTTCAGCGACATCGGTTTTAATTTCTAAGTCTTTCGAAAGCAGTCTAGACCAAGTCATCCAAGCAAAAGTTCGCTCAACAACCCACCGAATAGGCTGAATTTCAAATTCATTTTTGATACGAGGAGAAATATCAACTTTTATGCCGTAAAACTCCTCCAACTGTCTTTAAAAGTACCGCGATATCCCATATCAGCCCTGCAACCGATTAAAGTCGGGTACTTGTGCAACGCTTTTTCAAAAGTTTTCACGCCCGATTTTGTGTCGTGTTCATTGGCTTTGTGAACCTTGACGGAGAGCAAACACCCGTTTGTATCGGTAACTATATGTCGCTTTCTTCCTTTCGTTTTTTCCTCCCGTCAAAGCCTCGTGATTCGCTCGCCGAAATAGTTTTTACGCTCTGCGAATCAATTAAAGCGTAAGTTGGATTTTCTTTTTTACCCGCATTTTTGCGTGTTTTTGCGACTAATGTTTGGTGTGCTTTTTCCAAAATCCCTTTTTGTTTTGCATGATAAAAAAACATTTGAACTGCTTTCCATTTCGGAAAATCTGTCGGCAAATTTCGCCACTGACAGCCTGTTTTTATCAAATATAGCACCTTGAATAATATTATATACCATAACCACAATGAACGAACCAGTTTTGAATGGCAGAAAATAATTTATCAAGAGTTCTCGCTTTCAATTTTTTAAGAGTGGATTTTATTTTTGTCCACATAAGCTCAATTGGGTTGAAGTCAGGCGAATAAGGTGGCAGAAAGATATAATTTATGCCGAATTTTTCAAGCGTTTCGATAACCAATTTCGATTTATGAACCGAACAATTATCTAACACCAAAATATCGTCTTTTTTCAAGTAAAAACGCAGATTTTGTGCAATATATTCAACGAAAATCTCCTTGTTAAGAGTTCCGGAAAAAACAAGCGGACACTGTTCATCGTTGAGCCGAATCGTCGACAAAATCGACCGACGTTCAAACCGAACATCTTGTACCTTCGTTCAGACTTCAAAGCACGCCCATAAAGCCTGTTATATGCGAGATTC
>JAISIJ010000326.1 GCA_031262245.1 Oscillospiraceae bacterium
AAAATATATAAACTCTTCTCGATAAAAACTTACAGTTCTATACCTTTTATAAGTAACAAATAAGTATCCGTGCACGCACATACTTACTATACATAATGTACAGCAAGACCTTAAATCGCCTGTATATAGTTTAAGAGATTAAAAAAATCACTCAAACCTAACCGAAATATAGGCAATGTTTTACCTTTCCTATAAGAAATTAAATACAAATACCTACACTAATCTATTCTTGATAATTATAATTGATTTTTTTTTCATTGTCAAGGAATTTTTTTATAAAATTCGCTGTGCAAGTTACAAAAAAGTTAACAAAAATTTATGCAAATTGCACGAAAAAAATTGACAACAAATTAGTCATTGCATTTTCCTTACTTCCGTGTTACAATGTTTAAGTTTATTTTAACATCATCGGTTATAATTGGTTTATACGTTGAATTACAGGCAAAATAAAAAAATGATTGGGTTTGAATATGGTCAAAATCGAAAATTTAACCAAATATTATGGCATTTTCAAGGCAGTAAACAATATCAGCTTTGAAATTCCCGATAATGAAATAATAGGGTTTTTAGGTCCCAACGGAGCAGGGAAGTCCACCACAATGAATATCATAACAGGTTTTTTGCCCGCAACGTCGGGAAATGTTACGGTTGAGGGTTATAATATTCAGTCACAGCCGAAAGCGGCAAAACGTCAAATCGGTTATCTTCCCGAGTTTCCGCCGCTTTATCAAGATATGAAAGTAAAAGAATATCTTAAATTTGTTGCGGGAATTAAAGAAGTCAACAGATATATGGTAAAAAAGCAAATTGCCGATGTTATGGAGCAACTGAAAATAACCGACCGTGCCGACCAAATCATAAAAAGCCTTTCAAAAGGCTTTAAACAGCGTGTGGGTTTTGCCCAAGCGTTATTGGGTTCGCCCAAAATTTTAATATTGGACGAGCCTACTGTCGGTCTTGACCCCTCACAAATCATTGAGGTTCGTGCTTTAATAAAAGAATTGAAAAAAACTCACTCCGTTATCTTAAGTACTCATATTCTTCAAGAAGTTGAAGCTGTTTGTGACAGGGTTATTATTATTGCAGAGGGAGAAATCCGTGCAAACAACACAATGGAAGAACTTACAAGTATGGCAGGTAAAAATCCTGTTATAACCATTTCTGTTGACGGTGCAAGAACCCCTGTTGTTAATCTTATAAAATCCGCAGAGGGCTTTATATCTCTTATTAATATTGAACAAATAGAACATAATGTTTATGAATATAAAATTGAAGTTAAAGGCGAAAACACCCGAAAAGACTTGCTTAAAAAACTTGTCATTGCAGATTTCAACGTAAGACAGGTAAGCATTGAAACCGCCAACCTTGAAGAAATATTTGTAAAACTTTCTTCGCCGAAAGAAAAAAAATCCAATATTCAGAAATTAAGAGATATTGCAAAAGAATACGAAGAAACCGAGGAGGACACTAATGCGTAGTATATTTAAAAGAGAATTGCAGTCATATTTCTATTCCCCTTTTGCCTATGTGATATGTGCTGTGTTTCTGCTTGTATTTACAATGAGTTTTGTTCCTCAAATTGCAAATTTAGATGACACAAACACTTTCAATTTTTCTTATGCCTCAACGGTATATATAAATTTTTCCTTTTTTGTCTTTTTATTACCCGCTTTAACAATGCGTACTTTTGCAGAAGAAAGAAAAGCACAAACTGAAGTTCTCCTTTTAACTAATCCTCTCAACAGCTTTCAAATTGTAATGGGTAAATTTTTAGGTGTTGCAGTTGTATATTTGGCAATGGTTGCTCTCTCTTTGGTGTTCCCTCTTGTAATCTTATCCACAGGCACAATATTTTGGAGCAGTCTTATTTGTTGTTATATTGGCTTTGTTGCTTGGGGTCTTGTTTGTATATCAATATGTATGTTAATGTCCGCTTTAACAAATACTCCCGTAATTGCGGCAGTTTTAGGTGAAATTGTAATGATTTTCATTATATTTATGGATACAATTGCATCCAGTTTGAAATACTCCTTTATGCCTGTTGTTTCGGATATTCTGTTATGGTTTTCTCCCGAAAAACGCTTTGAAATGTTTTCTCAAGGGGTATTTTCACTATCCGATATGATTTTCTATATTACAATGTTGGTCGTTTTCCTTGCTTGGAATGTTATAGCTTTGGAATGTAGAAAGTGGAAAGCTTAGTTTTTGGCAAGCATTAACATTGAATTTATTTCAATGTTAACAAGATTTACTAAAATAAAAAATTAACAGGAAATTTGATATATGAGTAAAAATAAAACGTCCACTTCCTCAAAAAACATTGCATCAACGGGTTTGGCTATAGGTCTTGCCGCATTAATACTCGCTGTTATAATCCCCATAAACCTCATTGCGGGAAGGCTCGGAATAAATTGGGATATGACACCTAAAGGTGTATTCAAACTCACCGATACAACAAAAGATATTTTGGAAAATCTCGACCAAGATGTTTATGTATACACTCTTTTTGATTGGGAGTCCGCTAAAGACCTCCCCGGATATTCACGCCAGTTTATGCCCTTCTATAATATCTATAAATCTTTCTCCGATTATGAACACGTTATAATCAAAAAAGCCGACCCTAACACAGAAGAGGGACGTAAAATAATAGAAGATTCCGGAATTCCCGAAAATTATACTTGGGCTTACGGCGATACCCTTGTAACTTGCAACGGTCTTATTCAAAGAATTTTGTCCGATGCACAATTTGCTTGGGATTACAATAATTCCACTATTCATATTAACACAGAAAATGACTTAACATCTGCTATAAAGTATGTTGCCGCAGGAATAACTCCGGTTGTTTACTATATGACAGGACACGGCGAACTTGATATCTCTCAATATTCTGCACTTTCCGATAATATGAAACTCAGCGGTTATAAACTGACTACCATTGATTTAACAAAAGGTAACGAAATTCCCTCAGATGCAAGAGTATTGCTCTGTATCAATCCTCAAAAAGATTTTACAGACGAAGAATATACCCAAATAACAAATTATTTACAAAACGGCGGAAGCATTGAATTAATTATGCCTCCGAATGAATCCGAAGAACCATTTGAAAATATTGTTAATATAATGGACACTTTCGGTCTTAAAATGAATTACGACAGCGTTTATGACGAATCATATCACGCACCTGAAGATGATAGTGCATTTTATGCCGATATAGTACCCTATACACCTCCGTCCTATACAGCCGACGGTGCTGTTGAGTATGAGGGTGACCCTGCTAATATCACAAACGGTGTTATACAGTATGCAAATAACGGAGGAAATTCGGGTATAGAAGGCTTTATTATACAAACTTATATGCCCCGTTCAAGAAGTTTCTATGCAGAACCATCAGGTGATGATGTTAAATTCGCACAATTGCTTGTAACTTACAGCGAAGACGGAACAACCTATACTGCCGTAGGCACACCTATGGGAGGACCTTACAAAGATACTCAAAGTGTAGGCGGTTCGGAAATTACTCTTGCGGCTTATGCCGTTAATAAAGCGGCAAATGATGCGGCAATGGTAGTGTTCGGTGCTGATTTCCTTAATAATACTCTCGCTTCTTCCGAATATTATATCAATCCGCTTTACCTTTTTATAACAACTATAACTTGGTTGCACGAAACAAATATCGACCTCGGTATTCCGTCTAAAATCGTTGCATACGACAGTATGACTTTTGAGAACCAAGCAGCAGCCGATAAAATTATTACTTTATTAATCGCTATTCCGGCAATAGTTGCTCTAATAGGTGTAGGTGTTTACTTCAAAAGAGGACGTATAAAAATTTAGGATTTATATAAAGGGGATATATGGCTAATAAAAAGAAACTTATTGTCATTATGTGTATACTTGCGGGAATATGTTTAATATTTACTGCTATATATGTGTATGTCGACAGTATTCAGGATAAAAAAGACTATAAAAACAACTTGAGTTCAATGGTTTCACAGATTTATTCCTTTGATACCCTTGATATCGACACGCTGAGTTTGACTAACCCTGACGGCGAATTTGTTTTCAAACGCGTTACCGATAATAATACTTGGACAATGGAATCTTCGCCTACCGACTTTGTTTTCAGCGATTATACACTCAATATGCTTGCCTCTTATCTTTCAACACTGACAAGTACAGGTACTATTACCGAAAATGCCGAAGATTTATCTGCCTATAAATTAGATAGCCCCTATAAAGCAGAGGCGAAAACTCTTGACGGAAAAACCTATACTGTTTTAGTAGGAGATATTTCTACAACAAATGATTTCTATTATGCAACTACACCTAATTCAAAAATCATATATAAACTCTCAACAACTTTAGGTGCAGCTTTTTCAACTTCTTTAGATAAACTCAAAAATACCTACATTATGGACGTAAGTGAGTCACAAATTGATTATGTTAAGCTCGTTCGTGACGATGCCGTTGTTTTTGAAATACAATCAAGTGACAATTATTTTGACTTTTTAGCTCCCGTAAAATGGCGTATTGATGATACGGAAGTCAGCAATGTTGTAAATGCTTTAATTCGTTCCAGTGCCTTACAGATTGTTGAAAAAGGCGATGGTGTTTTTGAAAAATACGGTTTCGATGACCCCTTTGCTATTCTGACAGTAAAAGCCAAAAACGGCAATGAGCGTACTGTTTACTTCACCAAATATAATTCTGTTACGCTGAATATCTACGGATTTTATGACGATATGGTGCTTGAATTTTATACCGGTGACGTAAGCTATCTATGGGAAAACACCTATGAAATGTTAAATCCTGCTGTATACGGCGAAAAATCTATGAGTGATATAAGCGAATTTGCTTTTGACTATGACGGCTATAATGTTGTAATGTCTTTTGCCCCAAACAAAACAGACCCAAATATACTTGATGTCGGTTGGAAATATAAAAAAGTTGACGACACCGAATATACAGAAATTCCTATACAAACAGTTGAGCAAAGAGCAGATGTATACGCACTCTATACAGCGTTATTCAGCATTGACTGGGAAGATATTGATTTAGAGCCTAAACTTGACGGTG
>JAISIJ010000360.1 GCA_031262245.1 Oscillospiraceae bacterium
CCGAACTACCGTAAAGTACCGTTGTAACTGTTCCGACAATAAAAGCAGGTCCGCTTAAAACACAGTAAAAACTAAGCTTTTCAGCGGTATTTTTATCAATCTTTTTATTTTCCAACAAGTCGCATATCAACTTTATGCCTATTGGATAACCGCCTAAGTGTGAGATTATATATACTGAAATGCAATCTTTTGGTATGTTGAATAGCTTTGCCAAAAAGAAAAAAGGTTTGCTTAAGAGTTTATATATACCGCTTCTTACAGCTAAATCAGATAAAATCATAAACCCGTACATTGACGGGATTATGATTATCAAACAATTATCTATTGCAATTTTTACCTGATTTTTCACAGCGGGTGCATACAGAATACTGACTGTCATTAAAGAAACTATTGTCAACGAAAAAAATATGTCTTTTATCTTCATTTTACTAAAATAGGCATTTCCTGTCCTATATTCCCCTCAAGTTTATATATCACCTTTAATTGCAAATATTCATCTGTTACAATTAAATCGACTTTTTTGTCCAATATTTCCGTGTCTTTATAGTAATTATATTCATAATTCAAGACTTGACGGTCGAGTAAACTATTTGCCTCTTCTAAGGAATATATTTTTTGGGTTTTATATACTTCCTCATAATTGGTTTTTACAATGCTGATTGGCAGATTTTTACCGAATATCTGAAAAGGAGTATCCTCAACCGTAACGTTATATACTTTTTCTGATTTAAAAGGTAAGTCAAGAGGTATTTTGATACCGAAAAAATCTAATTTCTTTTTTGTGTCAACTTCACCGTAAGCTGTCTGTTTTTCTTGAAAATATTGTTTAAATTCAATTTCTTCCGAATATCTCCCTATAATCTCTCCTGAAGCGTGAACACGGGTTTTATCTTTATTTCGAGTATAATATATTCCGCTTATTACCACTTGTCCCTTTCTTACAGGACGATTAACCGTGCCGAAAAGCTGACCGTTTCTCACTGTTACCTTTGTAATAACCGCATCTTTTGTTGCTACAATATTACAAGGAGTGATATTGTCAATAATAGGTGCTTCTTTTACTTCTGCAACTGAAATAAGCACTCTGTTTCCTGTATGCTGAATATTAACCCAACTCAATTCGGATATTTCCGCCATAAGCAGTCTTTCCGTCTGTGAATAATTTATTTTCTGAACATTTTTTCCTTTTTCAATACCTAAATTTTCAGCGGCGGCGAGTATTGCTCCTTTTGTTATGTTGATATTCCCTTTAACCTCAATCAACATTATGGTATTTGAAACATAAAAACAAAAACTTAAGGCTATTATCAACCCTAAAAGTACACCATATCGTTTTCTGTATTTCAAAATTTTAGGCAATAATCCCGTTCGTTTCTCGATAAACATTTCTATACTGTATTTATCCGCAATACCCTTGAATTTTTTATAGTCAATATATGCAATAGACGTATAAAATTCTTCGTATTTTGTATATTGCTCTCTGCACTCAACAGCATTGCTGTGGAGTGCATTTATAAATTGTGTTAACTTATATCCTCTGCAACGTACGGTAATTGTTCCGAAATTCAACGTCTTTCACTCATTTCTATACTTTCAATTTTACCGTAAACCTCCAAGCCGCCTGAAAGAAAATCATTTACTCGGAGGTTTTGCCCTGTTATCGTTACCGTTAATTTCCCTGTTTGGAATCTAACCATAATCTCATCATATTCCAATATCTTTTTGCAATCTGTTACAACAGCAGATTGATTATTTACAATTTGTATATTTGTATTCAAGCAAACAATACCTCTCTGAATTTAACATTTATTATTTTATCTATATTCCGTATCCTTGAAACATTCCCTACAACATTACTCAAAATATAGGATATAACAAGCCCGTAAAATCCAAATAACGGAACACAAATCAGTAAAACAGATATTCTTACGATATATTCCGCAATATAATTAAAGGTTGAAAAACTGTATTTCCCCAGTCCCCTTAAAATCCCCTCTAAGACTATCTCTAAGTATATCAAAGGAATAACAGGGGAAAGGATTGTAATTACCTCACCCGCTATCTTTTCATCCGACAACATCATACCGATTTTATTACCGAAACACAGTAATATCACCATTATAAGCATTGAAAAATAGAGAGTTCTTTGCAATGCTTTTTTTGTCAAATGTTGCACTCTTACGGTATTTCCGCTTGCTGAGGCTTTTGATATTTCAGGTAAAAGTATACAGGAAAGACATTGAACTATTACCGAAGGGAAAAACAAAGTAGGCAAAACAATCGCTTCAAAAATACCAAATTTTGAAAGAGCGTCACCGGTAGATTCTCCGAATTGCTTTAAAGTCAGCGGTATTAATGCGTCATTTGCGGAACTCAATGAAGCAATAATATAACTGTTGAGAGCAATAGGTATTGCAATTGCCATAAATGTTTTAAAGTTTATAGTTACCTTTTTGTCGCAATGAACATTTTGTTTGCAAAAAGCTATAACAATCAGTATACATTCTGCCGAAGTGCTTATGGTAACAGACAAAGCAAATGCTAAAAATATACTCATACCTCTCATAATTACACAAAATTGTATCAGCATTACTATTACCGCTATTCTTATCAAAAAACTGACACAATCAATCATACTCGGCAGTAAAATATTCCTGTGTGCTTGAAAATACCCTTTAACACAATTACTTAATGTTCCAATTGGTAATGATAATGCCAATATCCTTATCGCCCATAACGCTTGAGGTATTTTTATAAGATTTAAAGCTATCTCATCTGAAAAAACAAAAATCATTCCCGTAACTGTAAAACTTAAACTAAGGCAGAAAATAACAGCATAACTGAAAATCTTCTGAGGGTTGCCATTATTAGCCAATTCAACGGATACAAGCCTGTTTGTACAAATGAATATATTTCCTCCTGCCAATACGGCAGAAAGATAGTAAAATGTCGCGATAAGCGTTACTATCCCTACGTTGGTTGAACCTAAGGTTTTTGTTATGTATATATTGAGCAATAAGCCCAAAGCCTGTAAAAAAAGATTTACAAACGTAAGCAACATTGTGTCTTTAGCTATCTTGTTCATTCTTGTCCCCTTATGTTATTTCTATAATATATGTAACAGCTTTTAAAAACTTGCATATA
>JAISIJ010000382.1 GCA_031262245.1 Oscillospiraceae bacterium
TGCAAGTAGAGTTATAAAAGTTAATCCGAATAATAAAAAATATGACGTAATTGATTTAGATTTTGTTACAAAGACAACCGAAAGATTTTTTTTGATAATAGGTGTCGAAGAAATAGGGGATAAGCTTTATTTTATTGACTACTATTCTGAAAATTCTTTCTGTATAGACAAAAATACGGAGAAAATAACAAAAGCGGAAATATTTAATAAAGGCTTAAAAATCTCCTGTGTTAAAAAACATAATGGTAATTTATATTGTTCGTATTTTGAAAAAAATGCAATTATTGAATTTGACGGTGTAAAATTTACTGAAATACCACTTATGATAAATGGCAATGAATTTTCGGAAAAATATGATTTCTTAACAGTAACTTTAAATACTCCGAAAACAAATTACGGTGAGGAAATCTATAAATTTTTAAGAAATAAATAGTTTAAAAGGAATTTAAATGAAAAAATGTATTATTTTCGGGGCTGGTATGCACGGCAATCTTATATATTATAAACTTGAGAAGTATTATGATATTGCTGCGTACTCTGATAATTCAGAAAAATTGTGGGGAAGTAAAATTCACAATTTAACTGTAATACCACCACAAGATATTCTTCAATATTCGGATGTAATTGTTGTTGTATGTGTTGAAGATTATTGCCGTGAAATTGCAATTCAACTCTCCGGAATGGGCATTAAAGATATTATTATTGCACCGAATGGCGTAATGTACGACTATCAATCGGGAAAAGTTATGCCGATTTTAAACTCGCATAAATCGGAATATTTCAAAAAAAACGATGATAAATTGTCAGTTCTCTATGTGCAACCTCACCCTTGTGCGAGGACAAAAAAAATTGCATCGGCTTTAAAAAATGTCGGTGTAAATGTGCATAGTGCCTATTTTCTTGCCCCGGCAGAAAATAATACATTTAATGAGGAACATTGTTTTTGGACTTTTGAAGAGCTATTTGATTTTGTTAAAAACAGCGAATTTGACGTTATTCATTGTTCAAATACTCCCGACAGTTTTACGAATGTTTTAATTCATACAGGAAAAAAAATAATTCACGACACTCACGATATGGCGAGTATGTTTTGCTCTTTGAGAACAGATTCTCTGTCAACCGAATTTATTTCAAATATCTTTGCCGATGGTTGCATTGTAACAAGCGAAGAAGTTGCGGACATTCTTACTGAAAAATATAATTTACCTCAATCTAAAGTTTTGGTACTTGAAAATTTTCCGCAAAGTGCATATAAACTCAATAAATCAGAGAAATTAAGCGAAATAGATAACGAATTGCATTGTGTTTATATGTGGCAAATTACAAGCACGATAAGATATGATTTTGAGGTTATATGGACGAAAATATCCGATGCTGGCGTTCATATTCATTTTTATTCTGCTTTTTCGGAAACACATTGCCAAAAATACGAAAATATTAATCCGAAATATATTCACTACGAGGGCTTTTTAAAACCTCAAGAATTTGCCGATATTTTACCGAAATATGATTGCGGTTTGGCTTTTTGGAATATTGCTTCCGATGAAGACGCAACATTTCTCGATACTGCGTCCCCTAATAAACGTTATGATTATTTAGCGGCAGGATTGCCGATAGTTGTTAATAATTTAAATTCACAACGTAAGTTTACAGAAAAATATAATTGCGGAGGAGTTCTGGATTTGTCAGGTGATATTCAAGAGCAATTAAGGGAAATTTCTGCAAAAAAAATTGCCCTTGATTTTATTCAAATAAACAATATGACAATGGACTCACAAACACAACGTATAATTAATTTTTACAGGGAGATAATAGAAAAATGAAAAAAGCCGTAATTTTTTGTGCAGGTAGTTTAGGTCAACGTTTATTTGAAAAATTATCTCTTATTTTTAATATTATCGCTTATTGTGATAATAACCAATCTGTTTGGGGCAGTAATATTAACGGAGTACCCATTATTTCTACTGAAGAATTATCTGCATATGAAGAATGTTCGATTATTATTTGTAATACAAAAATAACTCAAGAATTGATTAATCAAATATACAAAATAGGCTTTAAAGATATTCTTATTTCCCAAGACGGAATTGTTTATAATATAGAAAAAGGGCTTATGTTGCCTTTTAAAAATTCGTTGCAATCCTACAAAAAAAACGGTGAAAAACTTTCTGTTCTTTTTGTTCAAGATTCTCCTTGTATCAGAACAAAACGAATGGCAAAACTTTTAAAATCCAACGGTTGCTTTGCTGCACTTGCGTATACTGTAAATATCCAAAAACCATATGACGATTGTTTTGACGAAACCTATCCGATATACAGTTACAGCGATTTAATTGAATTTGTCAACAACAGCGATTTTGATGTTGTTCATAGTTCAAATGAACCCGATAATCTTACAAATATTCTGCTTGCAACAAACAAAAAAATCATTCATGATACCCACGATATGATGAGTATTCGCAGTGTTGTAGAATATAATGAAATGACGCTGGAATATATCGCAAATACAAAAAGTGCAGGTTTGATGTATACAACAGAGGCTATACGAGATATTGCAATAAAAAAATTCAGTATTAATAGCTCTAAAACTTTTGCAATTGAAAATATGCTTTTCGAAGAAATCGGTATTACAAATAAATTCCCTAAATTAAGCCAACAAGACAGTGAAATTCATTGCGTTTATGAAGGGGGAATATCTGATAATTCTAAGCATATAAGATTTTTTGAATTACAGTGGAAGAAAATAACCAATGCAGGTATTCATATTCATTTTTATTCTCACCAAAATATTGATTATTGTAAGAGACTTGATAATGAAAGTGATTATTTGCATTATGAGGGTAATATCAGTGATACTTTTCAACTTATAAATGAAATGACAAAGTATGATATTGGATTACTGATATTGGAGTCTGATATTTTTGGTAATCAAAATGTTAAATTAACTTCAGCAAATAAATTATTTGAATATTTAAATGCAGGTTTACCCGTTGCTGTCGATGGCATAGGTGCATACAGTAATACTGCGATAGAGCATAATGTCGGAATGACAATTGATTTCAATGAAGATTTATACCCTCAGTTTGAAAAACTTAAACAAATTGTCGTGCCGGATAATTTTATTTCCGACAATAAATTTACGATAGAATCAAGAACACAAGAAATTTTGGATTTTTATAGGAAAATTGCAAATTCATAGAATATTTATTAAAAAGGTTAATAAATGATTGAAAATTATAAAATATTTGATTTGTTGGGTAAATATTCACGATTTGCGTTTTATGGGGCTCAAGTTAT
>JAISIJ010000416.1 GCA_031262245.1 Oscillospiraceae bacterium
TTTCCACGTTCAATAATTTGGTTAATAGTGTCAGCATTTACGTTTTTGACGCTTTTATCGGTAATATTAGCTTCTTTAAGTTGTTCTAAAGCATTAAACATCATTTTAGTCGCAAAATATGATGGAGCATTTCTATAAAATAGTTTAAGAACATCATTTATATGACTTTTTTGAGTGGTAATTAAAGAATTTTTCTGTCTTTTAAGTGATTCACGGCGTTTAGCAAGTTCTTCACTGCTTTTATTTTGAATTATTTCTCTGTTAAGATTTTCTGTAGTTTGTGTTAAATATTCTTTTTCACTTTCAATTTCAATAAGACGATTTTCAATTTTTTCTATTTCGTTAGTAAGCGTATCAATTCGGATGTTATAGTTTTTTAAATTTAAATTACCTTTTTCATCGTATTGCTTGTTAAAACTATTTTTAACAGCTTTCAAGTGACTTAAAGCATTTATAAATGCTTTAAGTCCGAGTATACTTTTAACAGCTTTAGCAAAATCAGTTCCTTTACCTCGACTTAGCTGTTTTCCCATTGCGTCAATGTGTTCACCGTCAAAAAAGAAATATTTCATTAATTCCTTCGGGATTATCTCTTTCATTTTTTCTTCAGTTTTGAGTTCACTAATAAACTTTTGTGTACCGTCTTCGGCTTTATATGCAATTGAAAATTGTCGTTGTCCTTTTTCAGAAACTTTTCCATCAGACTTTTTACAAAAATTTTGTTCACTTTTTATTATATAATCTCTTTCTTGATGTCGAAGAAGCACCTCAACAGACACTTTTTCATTATCATTAGGAGTCATTTTTTGTGCGATAAATTTATTAAGCACATTCTTATCATTAAAGTCGGTAGAACCGTAAAAGCACCAAGTAAAAGCCTGAGCAAGTGAAGTTTTTCCCGAACCATTCTCGCCCATAATTATAGTGACATTTTTTTCAGAGTCAATAGAAAAATTTATTATCTGCTCATCTTTAAATTGTCTAAAATTTTTCAGTTTCATAGATTTTAATAACATTCTACTTCCTCCTTAATTCTTTTCTCAATTTCACTTTGAATTTTTTGGTCACCTTTTGCTTCTGTTTTTACATTTTCAGCTTCCATACGAATAAGCCAAGTCAACAAATTATTAACTTTCTTTTCGTCAATTTCAATAGTATTTTGTTCAATCACAGTTAAATTCCTCCTCAAAGGTAATTTTATATTCGTTAATATTATAAGCATCTTTAATTTTGTCAATAATGTGCGTTGAATATCCGATATTCATTGCAAGATTTGCAAATTCTGTTGCACGTGCTAATTCTCGTTTAACAAGAGAAATCTCTAAATTAAATTCACTTTCCGTTATTGATGAAACTTCATCCAAAGGGCGTGGTAATGCAATAAAATCATAAATTTCCGCATAATCTTTACCGGGGAATTTTCGCAAAACACGACCTCTTCTTTGTATGTATTCCTTAGGATTAGTGGTACTCGCAAGAATAAATGCCGTTTTAATCGCAGGAATATTTACACCCTCATCAAGACATTTTATCGCAACTAAAGCCTGTAAACATTCTCCGTCTGCAAACTCTCTTTTTATAATCTCACGTTCTGAAATATTTTCTTCTGATGTGAAATTAGATATTTTCATATTGAGTTTGTTACCTAATAAATCGTCAACAGCTTTGATTTGTCGTATTTCTTCTGAATTATCTGTATCATTGCCATTGAAAAGGGTAGTTGCTCCGCAGTAGACAAGAATATGTTTATCGTTTACATACGGCTTTATATGCTTTTCAAGTTTTACAAGTTTATCTTTAAGTCCTGCAATAAGTCTTGCTCTTTTAAGAGCAATTTTCTTTCCTCTCTCATTCAGCGATTTAAGTCCGTTTTTATCAATAGTGATACATCGTTGCAATTCCAACGAGAGTATCGTAAATTGTTTTAATTCCTCTTCATTTAAGCATGTTATAATAGGGAAATATTTATATTTCGTGAGCATTCCGTTTTCGATAGCTTGTTTTAATGTATATTCGATACACTTTTGACCGAAATAAGAATATAATTTACCCGTGCCATTTTCGTCATTGTGGCGTTCTAACGTTGCCGATAATGCAAGTCTGTAATTATAATTTTCATTCATAAATCGACTTAAATGCTCCGCACCGAAATTATGGGCTTCGTCAACTACGAGTAATATATCACCTTTAATTTTGGAAAGTTGTAATTGCACTTTATCACTTTTAAAGGTTGCATTTGTAGTTACCAAGCAGAAGAAGTCTTTGTTTTTTACTTTTAATTTTTGCTGTAATATTGCAGTTTCAAGACGTTTTTGCCAATCTTTTTGTACAGATGTGCTATATGCAATAATCGGAGAAATATTGAATTTTTCAATATCCTCGACCCATTGTTCAACTAAATGTTGATAAGGACAAACAATTATCACAGCAAGTTTATTGTTCAAGTATTCGGAAATTCTTACAATTGCTCCGAGTCCGGTGAGTGTTTTTCCTGTGCCGGTAGCCATATCAAAAATTCCGATAAAATTATTCTTTTGCCAATTATCTATTGCCTCAATCTGATATTCTCGTAAAGAAATTTCATTTGGAATAAACGGATAATTCTGTGGTTTAGAAACATTAGATTGAATATCTATGAAATCAAATTCAATGTTGTAATCTGAAATATCATTTATTTTATACCTATCAATTATTTCTTGTTTCAATTCGGGAAATTCAATTGTTTTAATACCGGGTTCATTATCATTCCAAATACAATTAAACGCTGTTAATTTAGCGTTAGTTTTATCTTTTTGTTCGCTGCTTTTCCAAGAACAAAAAACGTCAATAACTTCATAATTTTCATTCAACGCATTGTATGTTTCATTCATAGAGCCTGCAAAAGCAACGATATTTCGTTCTCTGTCAATAATCAACCCAACTTTTTCGTGATATATGCCCATTTTAGAATTACCCTCTGTAAAAGCGATTTTTATATCAAGGATATTATCGGATATAAGGTTTGAAAGCAAATTGAGTCTATCAGTTTCGTGTTTATTTTCCGATTCTTTTAATTCACGAAGAAGAGCATTTTTTATTATCTTTTCACGGTTTTCATATCCGTTTTTAATTGCTTCAATATCCTCATCAGAAAGATACGGAGAAGCAATGATTTGTATTTTTCCTCCGTTTACGGCAAGTTTAGAAATACCGTCAGCTATTTGAGATAGCACGGTTGACGAAAAGAAACCGACAGCTCTTTTATATTCACAGGCAACGGAGAGTAATGGAATATAAAAGTTATTTGTAATGTTACATAATTTATTTCGATATTCTGAATGTATTTGTAAATCTGTTAAATTCATTATCTCACCCATTTTCATAAATATATTCCAGAGCTTTTTCTAACATTTCAAAGTCATAATCGTTATTAAAATACCCGACACTAAAACGAACCGTTCCTTGTGGGAATGTTTCTAAAAACTTATGTGCATTCGGAGAACAATGTAGCCCTGTTCTTACCGCAATATCGTTATCGCTTAAAACTTGTCCGATATTATCGCTACTGTAGTTGTCAAATACACAAGATACAACACCTATACTATTCAAGGCATTTGTTGGAGAAATTAATTTGATATTATTAAATTTTTTCAGTATATCTAATAATCTGCTATGGTGTTTTTTTTCAATTTGATATATTTTACTTATTTTTATTGAGTTTATCCATTTCAATGAAGCGTTTAAACCTGCAATTGCCATAATATTTTGGCTTCCGGCTTCGAATCTTTCTGGAATAGTTTCGGGTAAATCGAAATTTGCAGATTCAAAGCCTGTTCCTCCGAAAATCAACGGCTTTATTTTCGGATTTTCATTGCAAATAAATCCGCCGACACCGATAGGCGAGTAGAGGGTTTTATGCCCTGCAAATACCGCAAAATCAATATCATTGCCATTTAAATTAGTATCAAGCAATCCCATAGTTTGTGCCATATCAATAATATTTATGGCATTATATTTTTTTGAAATTTGCGTAACTTTTTTAACGGGAGCTATTACTCCGCAAACATTACTTGCGTGGCTGATTATTACAATATCGGGAGCGTTATCTTGAAATTGTTTTTCTATTTTAGGAATATCGTATTGCCAAATATCTTTGTCAAATTCTAATTGTTTAACGTTAAATTTAATAGTTTTATTTAAATGGTGTAAAATGCGTGTAACTGCATTATGCTCAAAAGGCGTAATATAAATATTAAAATTGTCTTTAATTTCTATTCCCTGTAAGACTATATTTAAAGCCTCTGTTGCTGTGGAAGTAAATACAACTTTTTTTGAAGGGCAGTAATTTAATTCAAGGAGTAATTTTCTTGTTTCAGCAACTAAAAAAGAGGCTTTAGAAGAAAGTTTATGTTGACCTCTGCCTACATTTACACCGCATTCCCGATAGAATTTATCTGTAAATTTATAAACTTCCTCGGGTTTTGGAAATGTAGTAGCGGCATTATCAAAGTAGACCACTATATACACATCCTTTCAAGAATATCAATAAGAACT
>JAISIJ010000434.1 GCA_031262245.1 Oscillospiraceae bacterium
ATGGTCAAAAAAAATTCCCATTATCACTCACCTCCTTTCCCAAGGAGGGAAAACCGCCTTACGCAACTGCGAAGTCTTGACGAATTATACCACTTTAACGCATAATCCGTCAAGACTTTATTATAATTTTCAGCAAACAATTTTGTCTTGAAATTAATTGTATATTATAAAAATTTTGTGATACAATAGTGATAGCAAGACGAAAATTCAGATTACCATAATTATCACAACTCCATTACAACAAGCTTTTTGTCGTATTTTTTTGTAACCATATCTTAATTATTATGTCAAAAAAAATATATCAGATGTGTCGTTTGCACAAAATATGAACAAAAAAGCCCTTGTTAATTGTGCAATATTTATGAAAATTAATTACAAAAAAGATTATTTGTTGCTTTGTGATGATTGTGTGATATAATAAGGACTGTAAATCGTATGCTTTTAATTTTGAGTATACAAAAAAATAAATAAAAAGAATAATTATCTTGGAGGTAATTAAAAATGAAATTCAAAAAAGTATTATCTTGGTTAACTGCAACAATTATGATGCTTTCAGCTACTGCTGTTGTTGCTTCTGCTGAAGGTGAAGACACCACAGGTACCGGTGACACTCCCTCTGCTTCTGATTCCGCTACTACACAAGTAACTGTAGGCGGCGGTGTTTATGAAATTTCCCTCGGTCGTGCACTTCTCGTTGACGTTGCTGACCCCGGTGCAACTTCTTTCACACTTTACGGTTCAGTAAAAGCTGACGGCGTAGACTATGAAGTAAGCGGTATTGATGTTAGTGCTTTCGATGAAACCGACATCAAATCTTTCAGAGTTCGTTCAAGCGATATTTTCCGTGCTGTTGACGGCGTTCTTTACCACTTTGTAAAAGTTGACAAAGACGGCAAAGAGGGTTCCGGCGATGATTATAAATTCTTCAAAGATACACTCGTTGCTTATCCCCCTCAAGGTGCTAAAACTTTCACACTTCCTTTGAGTGTTGCAAGTATTGCTGACGCTGCTTTCTCTGTTGCTCCTTCACCGCTCGTAGTTTCCGTTCCTAAAAACCATACAAACCTTGCAACCAACACAGCCGGTGACCTCGTTGAGTTTGAAACAGTAGACGGCGAATCCAAATTTGAGAATGGTGTTATCGTTACTCCTAAGGTAACTAAAATCCTCGGAACAATCATTTCAAAATCTGATGACATTAAATTCGTTGCAAGCGGTACTTCTACTCCTTCCGACACAACTAACACTCCTTCAACAACTAACCCCGATACTGACGCTGCTCCTCAAACAGGTGCTGCAGGTGCAGGCGTAGCTCTTGCTGCTCTCCTCGCAACAGGTTCAACTGCTGTTGTTCTCAGAAAAAGAGGTCGCAAATAAGCTTAACCCCTAACCCCTTAGTTTAATTATAAGTCAAGTCTTGTAATCTTTCGATTACTCTTATATGCTTACGATTTTACAATACGAGCGGTGATTTTTTCGCCGCTCGTTTTTTTTGCGGAATTTTATCCGCCAATAACATTTAATACAAATAAAAAGGGCATATTTATCAAATTTTTTTAATTATTTTTAGAAAAACTCTTGACAAATATTTTTTTCTTGATATAATATTAGTTGCGGAAACTTACTTAATAGGGTTTTCGCCCTTAGAAATTAGCAACTTACTTATTATGCAACGTTTAAGTTAAAATTATTTGTTGCTTTGTGATGATTGTGTGATATAATAAGGACTGTAAATCGTATGCTTTTAATTTTGAGTATACAAAAAATAAAAAGAATAATTATCTCGGAGGTAATTAAAAATGAAATTCAAAAAAGTATTATCTTGGTTGACTGCAACAATTGTTATGCTTTCAGCTACTGCTGTTGTTGCTTCTGCCGCTGATGGAGATGACACAACAGATACTCCCTCTGCTTCTGATTCCGCTACTGCACAAGTAACTGTAGGCGGCGGCGTTTATGAAATTTCCGGCGGCTATGCAACTCTTGTTGACGTTGCTGACCCCGGTGCAACTTCTTTCACACTTTACGGTTCAGTAAAAGCTGACGGTGTAGACTATGTAGTAAGAACTATTGATGTCAGTGCTTTCGATTCCACAGACATCAAATCTTTCAGAGTTCGTTCAAGCGATTATTTCCGTGCTGTTGACGGTGTTCTCTATTTCTTTGTAAAAGTTGACAAAGACGGCAAAGAGGGTTCCGGCGATGATTATAAATTCTTCAAAGATACACTCGTTGCTTATCCCCCTGCAGGTGCTAAAACTTTCACACTTCCTTTGAGCGTTGCAAGTATTGCTGACGGTGCTTTCTCTGTTGCTCCCGACGGTCTTGTAGTTTCCGTGCCTAAAAACCACTCAAACCTTGCTACCAACACAAACGGTGACCTCGTTGAGTTTGAAACAGTAGACGGCGAATCCAAATTTGAGAACGGTGTTATCGTTACTCCTAAGGTAACTAACGTCCTCGGAGTAGTTGTTTCAAAAGATAAAGTTAGTTTCAAAGCTGTAGGTGCCTCTACTACTCCCACTACACCCTCAACTCCTTCCGAAACTAACCCCGGTAGTGAGGAATCTGCTCCCCAAACAGGTGCAGCCGGTGCAGGTATAGCTCTTGCCGCTCTCCTCGCAACAGGTTCAACTGCAATTGTTCTCAAAAAAAGAGGTCGCAAATAAGCTTAAACCCTAACCCATTAGTTTAATTATAAGTCAAGTCTTGTAATCTTTCGATTACTCTTATATAGCATTTCCGTTTTACAGTTGCTTTGCAAATGTAAATGCAAACGAAGTTTGCAGGCGGTGAAAACCGCCAAAACTGCTATACAGCAATGCCGTGGCGTGTCACCAAAAAGGCGGCACGAGATTATCAACGGATTGCTATATGCTTACGATTTACAATATGAGCGGTGATTATTTCACCGCTCGTTTTATCTTTTTATTTCAAGAATTGATATATCCTCCCTCAACTCAAATTCTTTTAATTATTTTTCAAAAAAACTCTTGACAAAATTTTTTCAGTTGATATAATATAATTTGTGTGTACCATTACTGGCGTGTCGCCAAGCGGTAAGGCAGAGGACTCTGACTCCTCCATTCGTGGGTTCAAATCCTACCACGCCAAGACTGTTAAAAAACAAAAAAGACAGCGAGATTTTTCTCTGCGGTCTTTTGTTGTTAATTTTTGAAAAAACTTGACTTGTTCCGAGTTTTAAAGTATAATGAACCATTGTTTAAATTACTCCGACAGACAGGATTCTTTACACGATTTATTTAAGATACAGAGTTGCTGTTTAAAGCATAAAACTGTTATTTAATGAGGTGATATTATGGGAAGATTAGTTGTCAGACCAAAAATTGATATCGCATTTAAGAAAATTTTTACCGAAAACCTTGAACTTTTAAGGTTAATGCTGATTGATATTTTGAAACTGCCGAAAATCGACAGTATTCAGTTGCGTCCGAATGAGGTTACTCCGGCGAATGTTGACGAAAAATTTTGCAGACTTGATGTGCGTGTGACAGTTGACGGCAGAGAGATTGACATCGAAATTCAACTGCATAACCGTGACGATTTCCGTGCAAGGTCGCTCTATTACTGGGCTTTGCTTTATACGCATTTACCTGTGGGCGATGATTACGAGAAACTCCCGCAGACTATTGTGATTAATTTTGTCGATTTTACACTTTTCGGGGAAACCAATGATTTCCATTCGTGCTTTGTGCCAATGGAACGAAACCGTCACACTCTCCTTACCAATAAGCAGGAAATGCACTTCTTCGAGCTGAAAAAAATACCGAATATCGAAAATGCCAACAACGATGATGTTATCTATTGGCTGAATTTTATAAGTGCCGAAACAGAAGAACAAATCACCAAGATAGAAAATCTCCCCAAGCAGAAGTATAAAAACGCCGTCAAAGAAGTGAAAAAATTGAATATTAATGACGATTTTAAGAAGAATGTTGTCGCAAGAGAAATTCAACATCGTGAGGAAATGTCTGCTCTTAATGCCGCTAAAAGAGTCGGCAGAGAAGAAGGCAGAGAAGAAGGCTTACAACAAGGTTTAGAAAAAGGCAAAGAAGAAGGCAGAGAAGAAGGCAAATTAGAAGCAAAAAAAGAATTAGTCAAAAAGCTTTTAAATCGTGGCAGACCTATTGAAGAAATCGCCGAAGATACCGGCTTAACCCCCGAAGAAATAGAATCAATTGCGAAAGAGTGATTGAATGTATACTGATGAAGAACGAAATTTGCCGAAAACTTTCAACAGATTTTGCAATAAGGAGAATGAAAAATGTATGTGCCGAAAATTCCGCAAAACAATCTGACTGAAGATATTAGGGCACTTGTGAATTTGTGTAAAAGTCTTGCGGATAAGCATTATTTTTTGTTCAATCCGCCGGCAAAAGAAAGTGAAATCGCAGAATGGGAAACGAAAAATAAAATAAAAATCCCGCAAGACTATAAGGATTGGTTGAGATTTTCCAACGGTTCAACGTTTGAGAGAAATTTGGCAGAGTTTTACAGTATTAATCAATTAGAAATATATAATAACCCTGATTATGAAGATTATGTAATAATAGGCAGTATTATAGGTGACGGAGAAACGCTTTGTTTTTCCCGAGATACAGGAAAAATATTCAGAGATAATCACGGCGAAATCAGCGAATACCCAAGTTTTAAAAATGTATTAGAATGGGTTTGTGATAATTTGCAAGAAAAAGAGAAAAATAATATTTCCAAGGCTTCCGAAGATTTATTGCTGAAAATGGCATCAAAATACAAATAAAACAAAAAGCAGGTATAAAATTGAAAGAAATAATACTCGCAAAATACGG
>JAISIJ010000473.1 GCA_031262245.1 Oscillospiraceae bacterium
CCGAATGATAAAAATATTTTACACAATATCTTATCTTTCGGTTCACAAAAGGCTAAGGGTAAATATATTGTTTTTGCGAATGAGTATACTATTTGGAGCAAAAATTTCATAAAAGAATCCGTTGACAGCCTTGAAAAAGAAAATGCCGATTTATCTTACTCAGATTTAGCGATTAAATGGGCTAACGGAGCAAATGTTAATTATCCGCAGGCGACTGATTTTTCAAAATCTAATATAAAAGTTTTTGTTGATGATGCTTGCAGATTGACTGCTTTGAGGTTATTTGATAACAAACTGATTTTAAAAGACCTATGGGAAAAAGCGGTTAAAAAAATTCCTAAAAATATTGGTATTAAGGACTTTTTTAACTCCGAACTTTTACTTTCGGTTCTATTATGGAGTGAATCTAAAAAATTCGTTTATATTCCTAATGAATTTTCAGCGATTGTATGGACAGAACAAGATAAATTCATATCCAAAATTTTTAAGAATTCATTGGAACGCGAAGTTGTAGAAGAATTCAAGTCTTTATACAATTTTTTGACTAACGATTTATTATTAGATATTGATGTCTTTTTCAATAATTATATTAATTATTATTACAGAACCTCTTGGGTTGCAAACGGAGATTTTCAAACTTTACTTCAAAAGTCTTTCAATATACAAAAGTTTACTGAATTTAATTATCCTGCAGCAGTTAATAATACTGAATATGCTGTTGAAGATATTGGAAAATTAATTGAATTGCCTTTTAAGTTAAATTTAGATGCTGAAAGTGATAACAACATTTCTGAGAATTTATTTAAAGTACAAAATATTATTTTTCCTGAGGAAGAAGCTTTATGGCGTAATCACTGGATGTATTACAGAGGTGATTGGTTAAATGACGGTATGTTTTTACCCGACAAATACGATTTTTTAACATATTTTAACTCATTATCAATAAAAAAATGGAGAAAATATACTAATGTTTCCGAGCTTTATCTTGTTTTGAATATATCAGGTGATTTTGATATTAACCTTGTGTATAAAAAACTTTCACCGGAAATAGCAAATAATAATTTTAAAACAATAGATGCACAGCTTGAATTTGCTTGTAAAAACGAAAAAAACGATATGGCAAACAGGTCTATCTGTTACAATATAATTAACAAAGCGAAAACTGAAACTTTACTCGGCGAGGTGAAATCCTATTCTAATTCAATTTTAAGCACGGTAGTTTTACCAATATCCCTCAATGATGATTTCATAGTTGGTTTTGAATTAAATGTAAAAACCAATGTGAAAATTCACTCTGGCGGATATTATGTAAAAGCGGACGAAAATTTGCTTAATAATGTCGATATTGCTATATGTACCACTACGTTTAAACAGGAAAAATTTATTTTGCATAATTTAAACGAAATTAGCAAAAATATTTTTAATTCTGAAGAAACAGGTGGATTGGAGGATTTGGGTAAACATCTGTTTATAAATGTTGTTGATAACGGGCAGACCTTGCCGAATACAGAAATTCACGAAAATATCAAAATCTTCCCCAATCCCAATGTTGGTGGTGCGGGCGGATTTTCACGCGGAATGATAGAAGCATTAAATGAAAAAAACAGCGGAGAATTTGATGCTACTCACATAATTTTTATGGACGATGACGTTAAAATATTACCCGAAAGCCTTAAAAGAACTTATGCGTTATTAAAATTATTGAAAAAAGAATACTCCGATTCGTTTATAAGCGGTGCAATGTTAGATTTAGACTTGCTGAATTTACAATATGAGGATTTAGGCTTTGTTTCCACTCAATTGAATGCTTATGCTCCAGTTAAACAGCGTCTCGAAATGCACCTTATCGAATCAGTTCTCAAAAATGATATTGACATTCCGCTTAAAAACAGATATGCAGCTTGGTGGTATTGTTGTGTACCGATAAAATATGTTGCAGAGGACAAACTCTCTGTTCCTATTTTTTACAGAGGTGATGATATTGAATTTTCAAGACGTAATAATCCCGACTTTATCACCCTCGGAGGAATTTGTATCTGGCACAAAGGCTTTGAAAAAAAATTAAGTGCCCCTCTTGAGTATTATCTTGTAAACAGAAATTCTATGGTAACTCAAGCAATAAGCGGAATTTTTCCCGATTGTGATGTTTTAGAAAGAATTGAGCAATTATTTCGTGAAGAAATCCGTAAGTTTAATTATATCGCTTGCGATTTTCTGTTAGATGCATTGGAAGATTATTTAAAAGGTCCTGAATATTATATGCAATTAAATGGAATAAATCGAATAAAAGAACAAAATACAAAAAAAGAAAAAATGTATTCGTACGCTTATATCGGTTTTCCGATTGATGAAACAGAAGTATATGATTTTATTTCTTTGCAGAAAGATGAAATGGAATTATTTATCGAAACAGACAACGGTCATACACTTGAAGATTTTGAACTGTTTGACCATGAAGTGCCGAATGTTATTGCTCATTTGTTCTTTGAATCTCCGCAAAAGCAATACTTGCAAAAAAGATTAATTGCTGTAGATATACCGAATAAACAAGCTTGTATACGTTTAATGGATAAAAATAAATATAAAGGAATTATCGAAAGACACGATAATCTTTTTGAACGTTATAAAAAAGAAAATTCGTCTTTGGTTAAAAAATATCGTAAACTTTCAAAAGAATTACATTCAAAAGATTTTTGGATGAGTTATTTCGATAAATTAAATAATGAAAAATTAAATGAGGAGAATTAAATGGAAAAACATTATGATATAGGTTTGTATGGTTGGTGGGGACATGACAATTTCGGTGGGTGCCTAACTTACTTTGCACTTCACGAAACATTAAAAAATATGGGATATTCTGTTCTTATGATACAAGAAGCTTTGGGTATTTCCAATATAAGATATAAAATTAAAGACACTTGCATTGCAATGCGTTTTGCAAAAAAACATTATGATTGTTCTGCTCAAGTAGACTACAAAGAACTGCCTGAATTTAATGACATTTGTGATACTTTCTTTGTAGGCGGCGACCAATTGTGGAATAATTTAATACCTTTTGTTTCAGAAGACGATTTTCTGAATTGGGTTAATGATGATAAACGTAAGATATCATATTCAACTTCTTTCGGTTCTAAAAATCATAATCCACCTGTTGAACTCAAAGAGAAATATTCTGAATTACTTCAAAGATATAATGCTATTTCCGTTCGTGAAAATTATGCTCCCGATTTGTCAAAAAAAATATATGGTGTTGAAGCAACTGAAATAATCGATGCTGTATTTCTACAAGATAAAGAAGTCTATGAAAAAATTGCAAAAGAAGCTACTGTTTCTTTTGACAAAAAATATCTTTTAGCTTTTATTTTAAATCCTATTCCCGAAAAAAGAAAAGTTATAGAGGACATTGCTGAAAAACTCGGCATAGATGAAATAATATGTATTCCAGATGCAGCTGTTGCATATCACAAATCTATGAATGAAGTTTTT
>JAISIJ010000488.1 GCA_031262245.1 Oscillospiraceae bacterium
TATTTTACCACACTTTGGGCGTTTTGCAAGTGTTTTATTGGGATGTTAGTATTAATCGTTGAGGAAATTGCAAATCCTACAGATGTAGGTGCTTTTTTATGAAATTAAAATTTTCGTAAAAAGCTTGTGTTATTAAGAAAAATATTATATAATTGACTGTTATTATTTATTTCAACAAGATTTTCTAATGTAGGAGGAAATAATGGATTTAAACATTATAAAAGAAAACGGTGAGCGTGATATATTAAATGCCAATACCGAAAATGAACTCCAAAGTATTAAAGGAGCTTTATTGGGTAAACAAGGCGAACTTACTCTGTTAATAAAAGAAATACCGAAAATGGATGTATCTTTGCGTTCGGAATTCGGACGTGAAGCAAATCTTTTAAAGAAAACGTTTACGGAAATGATTGAAACACAGCGAGAGAAGATAAAATTGAAAGCATCGGAGATTTCGCCTGATTTTGACTGTACACGTCCGGGAATATCTCCTGTGGGCGGAGCGTTGCATCCCATAACGCAGATGTGTTATGATTTAAATGATGCGTTCCGTTCAATGGGTTTTGAGATTTTTTCCGAAACAGAAATTACAAGTGAATTATATGCTTTTGATAACCTTAATTTCCCCGCAGACCACCCTGCAAGAGAGAGTATGGACACATATTGGCTTGAGGGGACAGATACAAAAAAAGGCGGCGAAAGACTTTGTTTACGTCCTCACTTAACAGGAGGAAGTGTTCGTTATATGCAGACACATAAACCCCCTTATCGCTTTGTTTATCCCGGCAGAGTGTATCGTAACGAAACAACAGACGCACGTCACGAAAGAGCTTTTTTCCAGTATGAGGCATTAATTGTTCAGGAAGAACTTGCTTTTTCTGCAGGAAAAGTTATGATAAAGAGTATTTTATCAAAAGTTTTCGGCAGAGATGTGGGCGTTAGAATGAGAGCGGGATTTTTCCCATTTGTTGAACCGGGTTTTGAGATTGATATGGAATGTCTTGTATGCGGCGGAAAAGGTTGCAGTGTTTGTAAACAAGTGGGTTGGATAGAGGTTATGCCCGGTGGTACTCCTCACCCCAATGTACTTCGTGCGGCAGGACTTGACCCTGAAAAATATACGGGTTTTTATGTAAATATCGGGCTTGACCGTTTGGTTATGATGCGTTACGGTGTAGACGATGTAAGACTTTTCCACAGTGCAGACCTTAGATTTTTAAGTCAGTTTAATTAAGGAGTTAATGTAAATAATGAAAATATCTTTAAATTGGATAAAAGATTATGTAGAAATCCCCGAAACAATAGATTTAACAAGCCTTGCTTACGACTTAACTATGTCAACGGTTGAGGTTGAGGGTGTAACTGACCTTTCAAAAAAGTTTGATAATATTGTTGTGGGTGAAATAATTGAAGTACTCCCCCACCCTAATGCCGATAAGTTAAGAATTTGCAGAACTCTTTTGGGTGAAGAGGAAAAAAGGATTGTTTGCGGCGGTATAAATGTAAGAGAGGGTTTGAAAGTTGCAGTTGCCTGTCCGGGTGCAAAAGTGCGTTGGCACGGCGAGGGCGACCTTGTTGAAATAGGGTTGAGTAAAATCCGCGGCGAAGAGAGTTACGGTATGATATGTGCATCTTCGGAGATAGGTTTGGCAGAACTGTTTCCTTCCGAAAAAGAGGCGGAAATTACCGAACTGCCTGAAGATTTAAAATCAGGTACTCCTTTGGCACAAGCACTTTCTTTGAATGATATTATACTTGAAATAGATAATAAATCTTTAACAAACCGCCCTGATTTATGGGGACATTACGGTATTGCAAGAGAAATTGCGGCTCTTTATAATCTTCCTTTAAAATCTATCGAAACGGTAAATTTTGAGAATATTCCTGCAATGGAATTGAATATTGAAGATACACAAAGATGCAGACGTTACAGCTGCTGGAAGATGGAGGGGCTTTCCGTAAAACCTGCTCCTTATGAAATGCAAGTCCGTATATGGAGTGTTGGGTTAAGACCTATAAATGCGTTGGTTGATATTACAAACTATGTTATGCTTGCAACAGGACAACCTACTCACGCTTTTGATGCTGATAATATTTCAGGGCATATTACGGTACGCAGAGCACAGGAGAATGAAAAACTCTTGCTGTTAAACGGCAAAGAACTTGCTTTAAATACAGACGATTTGGTTATTGCGGATAATGAGTCTGCTGTGGGTTTGGCAGGTGTAATGGGTGGCAGTAAAGATTCTGTTTTACCTACTACAGATAAGGTTATTTTGGAAATTGCCAATTTTGAGCCTAAAGGTATTCGCCGAACTGCAACAAGATATGAAACACGCACGGAAGCCGCTTCGAGATATGAAAAAGCTATTGACACACAACGCTGTGATGATGCTGTTTCTCTTTCATTATCTTTATTTAAATCAATATATCCCGAAATGAATATTTCAGGGCATTGCGAAGTGTATGCTGAAAAAACTGCAGTTAAAGAAGTAGAGGTTTCTCTTGACTATTTAAACCGCAGATTGGGTAAGGAAATTCCTGTTGAGGATATTAAAGATAAATTAAATCGTTTGGGATTTACTGTTGAAATTGATAAAGATATTTTGAAAGTTACTGCACCCTCTTGGCGTTCAACAGGAGATATATCTATTTCTGCCGATATTATGGAAGAAGTTGCAAGAATGTATGGCTTTGAGAATTTTGAGCCTACCACCATTACAACATCGTTTATGGGTGCGATTAATCAAACAGATATTGATATTGAGCGAAAAATAAAAGAGTATTTGGCTTTCAGATGTGGTTTAACGGAAATATTCACATATCCTTGGATGACTGACGAGTATATTAATGCAGTTTTGAAAACAGCAGATAATGCAGTTATGTTGTCAACACCGCCTGCTCCCGACGAAAAATTTATACGTTCTTCTCTTTTGCCTAATCTTTGCAAAGCTGTTTCGGAAAACCTCAGATATTATAATGAATTTTCTGTTTTTGAGTCAGCAAATATTTTCAATAACAGCGAGTATGTTTCTGCTTATGATGAAAGAGAAAAATTACCTCTTGAGAAAAAGAGTTTTGCCGGAGCGGTTGTGGGTAGTTATGCAGAAATAGATACACTTTTTTGTAAGACAAAAGGCATAATTGAATATCTTCCCAAATATGCACAATGCGTATCTTTTACTTTTGATAAAGTAAATAAGCCCATATGGGCAGACGAAACTGTTTGGCTTAATATACTTTGTAATGATAAAGTTATAGGCAACATTGCACTTTTATCTAAAAAAGTATCTTTAGACTGCGGCATTAAAAATAGTGCGGTAATGGTATTTGAGTTTGATTTTGAGAGTATAATCCCCTACCCTTCAAGAACAAATACCTTTGAACATTTAGCGGAATATCCTATGGTTAATTATGATGTTTCAATGTTGTTTGATACAAATGTAACTTGGAATGAGATTTTTAAGGCGGCTTTCGGAAAAGGTGCAGACGATTTACTCAAGAATGTAAGTTTTGTGGACGAATATAAAGGAAAACAAGTACCTGAGGGTAAAAAATCCGTTACAATCAGATTGACAGTCGGTTCTTCAACAAAAACTTTGACTTCGGAAGAAATTGAGAATAAAGCTAATGCGGTTATGAAACGTTTGAAGAAGACACTT
>JAISIJ010000505.1 GCA_031262245.1 Oscillospiraceae bacterium
TCAAAAGCAGAACCACCAATTGAGATTACTCCCTCGGGAATAGTTGCCCCTGTCAAACTTGAACAATACATAAATGCAGAATTACCAATTGAAGTAACTCCCTCGGGAATTGTTATAGAACATAAACTTGAACAATCCCAAAACGCACCGTTTCCGATTGAAGTTACGCCCTCGGGGATAATGATTGAAGTTAAACTTGAACAACCTAAAAACGCATCCTCACCAATTGAATTAACGATATATCCGTTAATTTCAGCAGGAATTTCAAGCTCCGTATCTGTTCCTGTATAGTCGGTAATTTCCGCCGTTCCGTCCTCTAAAACGGTATAAGTATAATCTTCGAATGTTTCCGCATTTACCCCTAAACTCGGAAAAGCCGAGAAAACTCCCAACACCATAAAAATCGACAAGATTAGGTTTGTCAACCTTGTTTTTTGTTTTTGCATTTTTTAATCTCCTTTTTAAAAATTTGTATAATTTCGCTTGATACTGTGCTTTATACTATACTTCTTTTTGGAAAAAGTCAAGGGTTTTTTGCTTAAATTTGAGTAGTATTTTAGCAAAAAAATAAAACCGTTAAGATTTGGATTAGAAATTATTGTTAAAAGCCTTAATTATTAAAGCAAATCATAAAAACACTTGACAAATTTTTTTTATCAAGTATAATAAAAATATAAACGTAAATATATATTGTGAGAGATGTTTATTTTTTAAGTTTATAATTAACTCCCTACAAAAATTTCTATGGAATCTCTAATAATAAATACTTTAAAGGAGCCTAAAAAATGCCTAAGAAAAATTCAAATACTCCGGCTTTAACAACATCGTCTGAAAGTCCAAGTCCAAGTCTGAATCCGAATAAATCCATTAATATTGCAATGAGCTGTGATGATAACATTGCACAGTATATTCCCGTTGTTATGATTAGTGCATATGAAAATCATCCTGATTATGAGGTAGTTTTCTATATTATGCAGTCAAAAATATCATTTAAAAATTTATCTTTAATTGAATTTACTGCTAAAAAATACAATTCAAAAGTAAATATAATATCTGTTGACGAAAGTATTTTTGATAGATTTCGTTCAACAAACAGATATGGAAAAGAATGTTATTACTATTTTTATGCACACAAACTTCTCCCGAAAAATGTAGACAGATGTATATATTTAGATGTAGATGTGATACTGAACGGCGATATTTCCGAAATGTATTTTTCTGATTTTGAAGAAAATTATCTTATTTCTACTGCGACTCACTATAATGATGAAAAATTGAATGAAAAATTATCGTTTTATTCTTATGAACATTTAAATTCAATAAATATTCCCGATGGTGAACTCTTTTGCTCCGGAGTTATGGTATTAAATCTGAAAAAAATGCGTAAAGATGAAATAGAAAAAACATATACGATTATTTTAGATAAAATAGAACAGGAAAAACTTGCACCTTATTTCTTTGACCAAGGACTTGCTAATTATATTTTTTATACCCATACTAAATTTTTACCTCGCGGCATTTGGCAATGGACAGTTACAGACTTTTACAACTTCATTTTCAACCAACAAGAAATTTCCAACCCTAAAAATGCAAAAATTATTCACTATATTAATAACTATAAACCTTGGACAATGTTATACAAAGAAATTTCTTTTGAAACAGCCCCTTTGAATTGGGACTATTTTGAGAATCCTTTTGTTTTCAGAACTTTATTAAAAAATATTATGTTGCAATATTGGTGGAAGTATGCTGAAAAAGCCCCCAATTATGATGAATTGATTTTACACGCAACACCTATTTTAAAAGAACTGCATAAATTTGACAATGAATCTATAGATTACGAATTTTATTTCACCAAAAAGAAAGATGAAATAAATAAAAAAGAGCAGAAATTATTTTTCATTGATGAAATTAAGCCTAATCTTTATCTGCCTTTATTCCAAGTGAGTTTGCCGAAAGATACTTGGAACAATTTCACTTTAATAGCAAACTTTGTTTATTTGGCGAATAATAAACCTAATTTTTACGACACATTGTGTTTCTCTTGTTTTTATAATGGAAATCTCGAATTGAAAGTGGTTCAATCTCAGCTTGAAAAAAGTTCTCCGTTCTTTTTAAATTCTTTATTCTATACCATATCAAATAATGAAATTGTATTTTTAATTTCTAATGTTGAAAGAAATTCTATGCTGCATTATAATGTTGAAAAATTATTAATTCGCAATAAAGAAGACAAGCAGTTATATCCTGTATTTTTTGACACCGGAAATATTTCTAAAATTAATGCTCGTAGTTTAGATTCTGTATTTTCCGTTAAATAAAACTCATAAGGAGATGTATCGCTATGACCATAGGAATAATCACTTTTATAAATACTGATAATTTCGGTGCAATAATGCAAGCATATGCACTTTCTTCTACTCTGAAAAAGTTCGGGCATAATGTTTATGTTATAAGATTTATGTCTGAATATACTTTGAGTAAATCTGCTGAATATTTTTCTAAAAAGAATTTAATTAAAACATTAAATTTTCAAGTTGATAAATTAAACTTTACAGACATTATCTTAACCGAGCCTAATAAAAATTTCGCCGAGAGTTTGAAAAAATATAATCTTGATATGATTATATGCGGAAGTGACCAAATTTGGTCTGATTCTCTTATACCTTTTAACCCGATTATGTATGGCGGCAATTATAACCATATAGATAACAGGTATAATGTTATTTTAGCAAGTTATGCTGCCAGCCTCGGCAACACGGATTTAACCGACGAAAGAGTTATTAAAAAGATGCAATATTTTCTTCATAATTTTGACTATATTTCTATAAGAGAAAAGTCTGATTTGGAAAATTTGCAAAGAATAGTTGAACAACCTGTTGAAGTTAATATTGACCCGACGCTTTTAATAGACAGCAATGATTACAAAGAGGTTATAGGACCGAGATTATATAATGATTCCTATGTTTACGGTCATTATTATTGGAATGAGCATCTTGAAGATAAAAATTATTTTCTTGCTCAGTTGCTTGAAAAAACCAAAATGCCGGTAGGCGTAAGTCAAAATTATACTCAAAATAATAATTTTAATATTGTTTTTGACGGAACTGATAATTTCGGTGTTGAAGATAATCTTTCTGCAATATATTATGCTAATTATGTTGTAACCCAAAGTTTTCATTGTGTTGTTTTCTGCTTGCATTTTAAAAAGAAATTTTGGTATGTTTTAAAACAAGACAGAACCGATACAAGAATTGTAGATTTATTAACTTCCGTAGGTTTAGAGGACAGAATTATAAACGGCAAAGTTGAGTTGCCTGAAAATTATGATGAGGACATTGACTGGATAAAAGTTACTTCAAAACTTTGGAATCAAAAGAAATCTTCTATTGATTATTTATTGAAAATAACCCAAACTGATAAAAGCAGGTCTTTTCAGAAAGATTATTTACAAGTTCCCAGTAAATTTAAATGCTATTGCTGTTCGGCTTGTGCTGATATTTGCCCGAAAAACGCTATTGAAATGGTAGTTGATGACGAAGGTTTTTCGTATCCTAAAATTATTGAAGAAAAATGTATTAATTGCGGAATCTGTCATAAAACCTGTCCTCATAATAATAAACCGAAACGTGAAAAATATGAACCTATCGGTTATATCGGGTACGCTGCCGACGATGAAACAAGGGTTAATTCTTCTTCCGGCGGTATATATCAAGTAATGGCAAATTATGTTTTGGAACAAGGCGGCTCTGTTATCGGTGTCAAATATGACGAAAATTTTGTTGCGACTTATGATATAGCTGAAACAAAAGAACAAAGTTATGCTTTCAGATATTCAAAATATGTTGAACCCAAACACGGTGATATTTATAATAAAACCAAAACTGCTTTGGAAACAGGCAAACTCGTTTTATTTACAGGTTCCCCCTGTAAAGTGGCGGGGCTTAAAAATTTTCTGAAAAAAGAATATGATAACCTTTTTACTGCGGAAATTATCTGTCATTCAACTTGCACTCCGAAGATATTAAAACAGTGGTTGGATTTTATTCAAACAAAAGAAAATTCCGAATTAATATATTTCACACACAGAACACCGAAAGCACCCACGTTGTCACACGCTGTTGAATACCGGTTTAAAAACGATAATTCATATGTAAAAGATTGCTTTGATGATGCTTATATGAAAAGATTTTTAAATGGATTATCAACAAAATATTCTTGTTTTCAATGTCAATTTTGCTATGTGAACAGCACAGCAGATATAGTTTTCGGAGATTTTTTCGGAGACGAAAGCAAGTCGCCTGAAAATGCGAAAAAAGGTATCAGTTGTGTTATCGCTAATAATCAACACGGTAAGAAATTTATTGAAAATATTAAAGATAAATTTGAGTTAAAAGAAACAAAAGCTCATTTAGCAATACAAAAAAATCACATACAACCGAATTTAATGAAAAAAGAAAGATTAACAGAAAAATGGGAGCTTAACGACGATTTATGGAAATAGTTAAAAATATTGAGGATATTGATAAATTAAAAGAGAATAAGATTATCGGAAATATAAAACTTGTCGGTAATTCTCAAATTAAATTTAACGGCAAAGACAATGTTTTGTATGTTGATAAACAATTCACTTTAATTAATACTGTTATTGATTTTTTCAACAGCAACGGTTGTTTTTATGTGGGACAAGTAAACTCTTTTAAAGGCGATGTTCAAATTGGTCCTGACAGTTTTATGTATTTCGGCAGTGGATTTGTTTCTTCTGTCGGTAACGGATTAATTGTAAAATGCGATGAAAGAAAAAATATTATTATCGGCAACTATTTATTATGTTCATATAATAATGAAATCAGAGTTACCGACGGGCATTTAATGTATGATTTAGAAACCGGTAAGCGTATCAATCAATCCAAAAGTATCTTTATGGGTGACAATGTTTGGCTTGCAAATAATGTTACAATAAATAAAGGTTGTATGATTGGTTCGGGAACTACTATCGGAAATAATGCTGTTGTTGCCGGTAAAAGATGTGATTCTCATACTGTTTGGGTAGGTAATCCTGCAAAAAAAATCAGAGAAAATGTCTTTATCTCACAAAAGTCTCCGATTGGTTATACTCAAAAAGAACTTGATGAAGCTGAAAATATTCCTGCTGATATTCAGCCATATAAATTTGACGAAAATACTGTGAATTTTTACAAATTAGAACAAGATGTTCTCTCAAATGAAAGTGCTTTGAAACGCAGTGAATTTTTGCATAAATTTCATATTGAAACTTCAAAGTATCATAACAGATTTTATGTAGGCAAAGAGGTTTACAATTGAACATTTTAATTTTAGGCGGGACTCGCAGCTTAGGTAAAGAAATTATAAAAGTTTTTTTAAAATCGGATAATACAATTACAATTCTTAACAGAGGTACTAAAGAAAATCCTTTTCAAGGTCAAATTAACACCGTACTTGCCGATAGAAATGATGAAGATTCTATTAAACAATTAAAAGGAAAACATTATGATTTAGTTGTTGATTCTTCTGCTTTCTGTGGTTTAAATGTTAAATATATTTTAGATAATATTGAAACAGATAGATATATTTTAATTTCCACTATCGGTTGTGTTGGTTTTAATCCTTCTAATACAAATCCTTTAAATCTCGGAACTGATTTTGAAAACTATGGGATGTGGGGTAATAAATATGTTTTAGGTAAGAAAGAAGCTGAGTGGGTTTTAAAGCAGAACAGCAATATATCTTCAGCCATTATAAGACCCGGAGATATTGTAAACAATAATGAATTTAACTTAAATGATAAATTTTTATGTCGTTGGTATCAGTATGTTGAACATATATATAACGGAAAACCTATGTGGATAACAAATCCGAATTATATTATTCAATCCGGTTTAGCAATGGATATAGCTGAATTTGTAAAGTTTTTAAGTGTAAACAAAAATCATAATCTTGAATATACTTTCAGGTCACTTTTAGCAACCAAATTAACTATGAGAGATTTAATTCATCATATTGAAAATAAACTTAACAAAAAAGCAATATTCAGTATCGAGAAGTCTGATTTTATGCCTATGAATGTTTTTAACGGAACCGGTTTTTGTGATATTACTCTTTTGAAAAAAACAGGTTATATGCCTTTGGAACTTGTGGATTGGTTCATTCCGTATTTAGATTCTTTGATTGAAAAAACAAAGAATTAATAAAATATTGTAAAAAATCAGCGAGAGCGGATACGGCATTAAAGGAAAATTTTATATGTATTACGATTCTCCCTAACCCGATAATTCAACTTGGGTTTGGGAGTGCGGTGCGGAAAGTTATGTAAAAACTGCGGCGAGAAAAAAGAATAATATACGGCGAATGATTATAGTATCAACTTAAAAAGCATTTCAAATGAAATGCTTTTTTTAATTTATGTTAAATCACTTTTACTGAACTTAAAAGTAGCCTTTAAACTGTCTGCATCGGGGAGATTTTCGTATCCTACATTGAGAAAAGTATCTGCATAATAACGCATTGAGAGGGCATATCCCTCTTCTTTTGAGGGGTCTCTCGGGTTGGGCAGAGTGGGTTTTTCAATTTCCTGTTCAAAATACCAAGCAAGCTCTTCGGGATAGCCGGCGATTTTTCCGTCATCTGTTCTGTAAAGTTTTGAATAGTCAAGTGCGATTCCCGTGTACTTTTCGGCGAGTTCCGATGCCACACTTTTCATACGAATAAGCTCTGTACGTGTACCTTTTTCGTATTCATTTTCCGCTGACAATACCCAATCGGATTCTTTATAAAACAGTTTTTCCGCCCAGACTTCCATTCTTGTTTTATATGAAACGGAATCGTATGATTGTGATTCTTCTGTTTTATTTCCTTTGCCGCTCATTCCGGGAGTAGGTATAAAGGGGCTTCTGTTTTCAAGCATATCGTTTAAAGTGTCGGCAAGTTTTTGATTATCGTTGTCGCTGTTCAATCCGCTGACAGTAAGCTTTTTACTTTTATTCAACCCTATTTCAAGTGCTTCAAAGTCTTGTCCTGCTAAGCCGGTTTCGTCAAGTGCATTTTTAATCATATTTTTCATCTTAACATTATCTCGTTCAGCTTGTGATAAATTCGGGTCAATTTCATTGATGTTTATATAACTTTTGTAACTTTCCTGAGATTGACCTGCGGAATTCAAAGTAATTTTATCAAAATAATCTTGTTTCGACCAAGGTGTATGCCCGGACAAAGACATCTCTTCATCATTATTTTCCGTTGAAAGCTTATTTTGAGTGTACATATCAGCACTTGCGGTTTTTTTATAAAAAATTTGATATGCTATAGAATTGTTAATGTTCATAATTTCTCCTTTTAGAGCCTGTTTAGTATCTTTTTATGAATATGCTTTTGCATTGCTTTTTTGATTTAGCAAGGCAAAAATCCGCAGATTTACTGACGTAAGGCAAGAATTTTTAACGTAGCTAAACGGAAAATGAGTGTAAAATGATGTCGCAAAAAGATGCTAAACAAGCTCTTAAATATTGTCAAGATTATTTCGACATTTTTTTGATACAATTAAAGTTTTCATTTAGACAACAGATTTAACCGCAGAATAAATTCTGTCGGGAGTATCGGAAATGTGGAGGGAGTGAGTTTTTTTACTCATAAAAACAAGTTTT
>JAISIJ010000017.1 GCA_031262245.1 Oscillospiraceae bacterium
GTAATTGGTGTTGACATAGAAAAAGAAATGAAAAAATCATTTTTAGATTATTCTATGTCGGTAATTGTTTCAAGGGCATTGCCTGATGTGAGAGATGGTTTAAAACCTGTGCATAGACGAATATTGTATACTATGTATGAGGCAGGCTTGACACCTGACAAGAAATATTTGAAATGTGCGGCAACTGTCGGTGACGTTTTGGGTAAATATCACCCTCACGGTGATGCATCGGTTTATGATGCTTTGGTAAGACTTGCACAGTCTTTTTCAATGCGTTATCCCCTTGTGGACGGTCACGGGAATTTCGGTTCAATGGACGGCGACCCCCCTGCAGCTTATCGTTATACAGAGGCTAAAATGGCGAAGATGTCTTTGCCTTTGGTTGCGGATATTGAAAAAGAAACCGTTGATTGGATGTCTAACTATGACGACAGATTGCAAGAACCTACTGTTTTACCTGCAAAATATCCTAATTTACTTGTAAACGGTTCAATCGGTATTGCCGTCGGTATGGCTACTAATATTCCGCCGCATAACCTTACTGAAGTTATTGACGGACTTTTGTATTATATTTCAAAATGTTATTTTAATTCTGCAGAGGAATTTACTGCAGAGAATTTTAATAAAAGTGATGAAATACCTACTTTTGATGAGCTTATGCAGTATATTCAAGGACCTGACTTTCCAACAGGTGCAATGATTTTGGGTAAATCGGGGATACGTTCTGTTTATGCAACAGGCAAAGGTAGTATAAAGCTCCGTGCTCAAACACATTTCGAGAATATCGGCGGACGTGAAGTTATTGTTGCCGATAGTGTTCCTTATATGACCAACAAAGCGGAAATGGAAAAACGTATTGATGACCTTGTCAGAGATAAGAAAATTGCCGGTGTTCATAAAGCAAGGGACGAGTCTAACAAAGACGGTATTCGTTTTGTTGTTGAACTTAAAAAAGATGCCAATAAAGAAATTGTTTTAAATAAACTCTATGCTTTAACTGATTTTCAAAAGAATTTCAGCGTTAATATGTTGGCTCTTGTTGACGGTATTCCGAAAACACTCACCCTTGTTGACTATTTAAGAGAATATCTTAAACACCAAGAGGACGTTATTACCAGAAGAACAAGATTTGAACTGCGTAAAGCAAAAGAACGTGCTCATATCTTAGAGGGTCTTGCTATTGCTGTTGATAATGTTGACGAAGTTGTTAATATCCTTAAAAATTCCGCAAATATCCCCGAAGGTAAAATTAATCTCGAAACAAGATTTTCTATTGACAGTATACAGTCCGAGGCTATTGTTCAAATGACAATAGGGCGTATTACAGGTCTTGAAAAACAGAAAATAATGGACGAGTTAGAGGCTTTGCTCATTAAAATTAAAGACTTGGAAGATATTTTAGTTAATGAATACAGAGTTTTGGCAATAGTAAAAGAAGAATTATTGGAAATCAGAAAGAAATACGGTGATGTTCGTAAAACAGAGATTGTTGAGATTGACGGAGATATTGACGACGAAGATTTAATCCCTGTTACGGAATGTGTTATAACTTATACAAATGTCGGTTATATCAAACGTATTCCCGTTGACGCTTATAAGTCACAGGGCAGGGGCGGCAAGGGTGTTTCTGCTATGAAACAGCGTGAGGAAGATTTTGTTTCTCAAATGATTATGTCCTCGACCCACGATTTTGTTTTGTTTTTTACAAATTTAGGACGTGTTTATAAACTCAAAGGATATCAGCTCCCCGAGGGCAGTAAGCAGTCAAAGGGTATGAATATCGTCAATATTCTCCCCCTTATGAAAGACGAAACGGTTTGTGAAATGTTGAGGGTGACAGAATTTGACGATACCCATTATATCGTTACCGCAACAAAAAAAGGTTTGATTAAACGCACACGTCTTTCAGAATTTAAAAATGTAATGAAATCGGGGAAAAAGGCAATTGCCTTAGACGAAGACGACGAAATTGCAGGAGTTAAACTCACAGACGGCACAAATGATTTAATTATTGCGTCACATAACGGAAAAGCTTTGAGATTTTCCGAAACAAAAGTCCGTGCTTCCGGCAGAACCGCACACGGTGTTAAAGGCATTAAATTAGCGGGTGTTACTTTTAATGTTGAGGTTGAAGAGGATATTGAAATTGAAGATAATGAAATTGAAGAAGTTTCCTCTGCTGTCGATTATGTAGTGGGACTTGCAAGGGTCAGAGACGGTGCAACGCTCCTTACAATTACAGATAAAGGATACGGCAAACGCTCTTCAATGGACGATTATCCCACAAAAGGCAGAGGCGGCAAGGGCAGTTGGAATACCACTCGCAACTATGAAAAAATCGGTTATGTTTGCGGCATAAAAGTAGTTGACGACACAGACGATATTATCATAATTTCCGACAACGGCGTAATAATCCGCGTTCAAGCCATAGATATTCGATGTTGTTCAAGAACCAGCGGCGGTGTGCGTGTTATGCGGCTTAACGGCGACAACAAAGTTGTAACCTTTACCCGCACAGAACACGATGAGGAAGAGGAATTCGATACTATTTTAGATTCTGAAGTTATCAGTGAATAGCTACTCTCGAAGTTCCGTAGTTATTTTTGCAGTTGGCATTTTAGTTGACGTGGTTTGACTTAGTGTGAAAAAAGCACCCTGTTGGGTGCTTTTTTTAAGTGTACGGGGTTGGATATTTACTATCGTGAACGGAAGTTTTAGGGTTTAGCAAAAATTCTTTTAAAAACTCCGACTACCTCTCAAAATAACAAATATCCGACACAGTAAGCTAAAAAAATCCCCTTTGAAAAAGGGGATTTTTATATACAGTCAAACCAAAGCCTAAAAAGAGCCAACTATGAAAAGAGGTAGGGAACTTCGAGAGCAGCCATTACAGGAACGAACAGAAAAACAAATAAATAAATAAAAGGGTTGTTTTTGAGGGGAAGGTATGATATAATGTGTGGGGTATTGTAATAATGTGGGGAGAACAAAAAAATTATGCGAAAATATGAAAAAAAACAGATATCAGAGTTGCTTCAAACTTTAAAAGAATTTCAAAATGATATAAAAAATCATAGGGTTGAAGAGTTGAGGATTATATTTAATGATACTGTATTTTTTGTTGAGGCTATTCAGAATTATGTAAGAGCTAAAGTTGGGAAAGATAATGTTGTTTTAAGTTTATTAAATGAATATAAAGATGTGTTGGTGAAGATTTCCGTTAACATTGAAACAGAGGATATGATAAAAGCAAAAGAAATTCTTTCCGAAATTTTATCTAAAATTAAAAATTCTGTTTATAATATAACTGTTGACAAAATTGAGGTATTGTTTTTGCCGTATAAAACATCAATGGCTGACAGCTTAGAGAGTATCTGGCAAGCGGCAATGAAAGACCCGCAATGTGATTGTTATATTTGTCCTATTCCGTATTATGATATGTTGCTGAATGGGCAACAAGGTCAATTGCATTATGAAGGATTTAATTTTGATAAAAATTTACCTCTTGTTGACTGGAAAAAGTACAATATTGAAGAAAAACATCCTGATATTATTTTTATACACAATCCTTATGATAATGCAAATACAGTTACAAATGTTCACTCTGATTTCTTTTCGCCGAGATTAAAAAAATTTTGTGATTATTTAGTTTATGTGCCTTATTTTATTTTGCCGGGTGTTTTTCAAGAGCATTTTGCAAAAACACCGGGTGTTGTTAATTCAGATTTAGTAGTTTTACAGAACGAAGAAGTTCGCAAGGGATATATTGATACACTTGTAAATTTATTGGGGTTAAAAGGCATTAAACGCACAGAATTCTCAAAAAAATTCATTGCATTGGGTACTCCTAAGACTGATAAAATTATTAACACAAAAAAAGAAGATTTAGACATTCCAAAAGAATGGTTAAATATTATAGGTGATAAAAAAGTTGTATTCTTTAATACAAATGTGTCGATGATGATGAGAAATTCAGATTTTTTTATTGAAAATCTGAGAAGAATTTTCGGAATTTTTAATGTGCACAAAGAGTTTACTGTTATTTGGCGTGAACATCCTTTAACTTTGGAAACGCTTCAATCAATGAGACCTCAATTATTTAAAGATTATATTGAATTAAGAAAAGAATTTATAATCGGAAAATGGGGTATTTTAGATGAAACGCCCGAACCGTATTTGGCAATGATTTTGTCTGATTGTTATTTCGGGAGTGGGGGGTCATTATCTGCTATATATCCTGTTTCAGGTAAACCGATAATGGCTATGTCTTATTTATATCCGGAACAAGTTTCAAAAACTCCGATAACGCTTGAACAAATGATGACAGAACATAAAACAAGGAAATTAATGTATTTAGAGCGAGCGATTAATTCTCTTGATTTATTTCTTGAAAATATTGAGATTTTTGAGAAACAAAAAGAAGAAAGGATTGCTTTGCAATCTACCAGAACGTATAATCTCGACGGAAGCGTCGGGCAAAAAATATATGATTTAGTAAAATCGAAGGTGTTATTATGAATTATGCTGTAATACTCGCCGGGGGTATCGGCGTTAGGTTTAATCGAACAGGTATTCCAAAACAATTTGTCGAACTTGTGGGGATGCCTATGGTTGTTTATTCTATGCGAACTGCACAAAACAACTCCAATATTGACAAAATATGCGTTGTAACTCCTGAAAAATCCCAACAGCAAGTTAAAGCTTGGGCTGAAGAATACAATATAACAAAATTCAGTTACTTGGCAACTTCAGGAAAAGAACGTTATCAATCTGTATATAACGGTCTTCAGACTATTCCTGCAAAAAAAGATGATACGGTTATTATTATGACTTCTGTTTGTCCTTTTCTTTCCCAACAAACAATAGATAAACACTATGAACTTATAAATGACTATGCCGGTGTTATTACGGTCGTGAAAGCAACAGACGCTATTACGTTCAGTAATGACGGAAAACGCGCTAACCGCACTTTGCAAAAAAAACGATTGTTTGTTCAGCAAGGTCCTCAAACATACAGGTACGGAATATTGAAAGAAGCACACGAGATGTATCTTGCAGATACAGACCACACAGAAGTAACTGAAGACAGTGAACTTGTGCTTAATTTGGGGATTGATATCGGAATGGTAATAGGGGATAGATTTTGTATAAAAGTAACCTATCCGGAAGATTTAGCTATTGCCGAATCATTATATGGGTTATTTGTTAATCAGGAACAAAAGTATTCCGAAAGATAGAAAATATTTTGTTAATTTTTTAAAATTACCACTGATAATAAAATACAAAAGGGGTATTTATGTATATAGAACCTTTAAAAAAAACGAGATTAGCTGATAACAATCGTTGCGGTCAATTAACGTTATTTACAACAGGACACAGTATCGAAGAGATTATAGAATTACAAAATAAGGGTGTAAAGATAGTTTCATTCGGTTGTGATAATTTTAATATATTCTATATTGATTCTTTAAAGGAAATAGGAATAAGCATTGATGTTATTTCTGATAACGGATTGAAAATTACAGAAACGGGAATAAATAATATACCTGTTATAAGTCCTCGTGATTTATTTAAAACAAGTAATGATTATTATTTTATCATAACTCTTACAGACATTAATTATGTCAATCAAGTGCGTAAACAGCTTTTATTAAATAATGTTCATAATTTTTCAATACTCACTCTTGATATGGCATTTGATTTTGACAGTTGCAAGATTAAAAACTTGAAACCCATATTCCTATCAACAATCAATGAAATATATCAAGATATTGATTTTACCGCAAATAATTTCGATGCTGTCAGATATGTATATATAAACCCAATAAAATGGTGGTATGATACATTGGAATTTATAGTATCCGATTATGAAAAGAGGGGAGAGAAAAATCTTGAGTTGCTTGACATCGGTCCCGGAACAGGGTTGGAATCTCTGCTTTACCAAAAACTACTCGGGTGTAATGTGAACTGGATAAATCTCCAAGAATTAAAAGCAACTTACAGCATATCCCACAATCCGAAAATAATCAATGCACACAAAATTAACGTGCAATATGGATATATTGAATCAGACAATTTTACAGGGGAATATGATATTATAATTTTTACGGATATTATTGAACATATGGCATATAATCCTGTTTTGACAATGAAGAAATTAAACGGATTATTAAAAAATAAAGGTTATTTGGCTATATCTACGCCTAACAGAAAAACTACAAAAAATTACAGCAGTTGGCGAGATATGCCTAATCCACCTGAAGAGAATGCTATTGATGTATTAAATATAACAGGGGCAGGACACGTTTATGAATATAATGCCGCTGAACTGGAAGAAATTTTTGCTGAAAGCGGATTTAAAGTTGTTTTCAAAAAAGAAACCAGCAAATTACAATATGTGCTTTCAAAGGAGTAGATATGGATTTTAATAATAAAACTGTTTTAGTCAGCGGTGCTAATGGTTTTTTGCCGAGTGCCTTGATTTTTCGGCTCTTGCAATCAGGTGCAAATATAATTGCTCTTTGCAGAAATCGTCAACGTGCCGAGGAAAGATTTCAAGCTGTTATTGATAATTCTAAATTTAAAATGATAATACAGGACGTCTGTGAACCTGTAAATTTAACTTCAACCATTGATTACGCTATTCACGGTGCAAGTCCCGCCGGAAAAGAATCACGCCACGAATACCCTGTTGATACATTTAATGCAAATTTGATTGGCTGTAAAAATCTTCTTGAATTAAAACCCAAGAGATTTATGCTAATCAGCAGTGTTGATGTTTACGGACAAATTATTAATAAAGAACGTTTCAGCGAAGAAGATAACGGTTATCTTGATTTGCTTAATGTGAGAAATGCTTATTCATTGGGTAAACGTGCGGCGGAAACATTAACTGTATTGTATTCTGCTCAATACAACATTGAAACAGTCATTGCAAGACCTTTTCAGGTATACGGTGAAGGAATGGTTATCGGTGACGGCAGATTGCACGGTGATTTTATTCAGCAAATAAGAAATAACAATAAAATAGTATTAAAAAGTGACGGCTCTGCTAAACGTTCTTTTATGTATATTGATGACTGCATTGAGGGTTTGTTGACAGTATTACAAAAGGGAGAGAATAAAAACAGCTATAATGTTGTTGACGAAAAAAGTGAGGCAACAGTATTTGAGTTGGCAAAATTATACGCTGATTGCTTAAATATTCCCATAGAATTTGATTATGAACAACGTAATTCTATTGAAGTAACCGAAGCATTGCCTTGTGTACTCGGTTCTTCCGAAAAATTGCGTTCTTTGGGTTGGCAAGCTAAAATAAACCTTAAAGACGGAGTGAAAAAGACAATTAATTCTTTTTTACCGGAAAGAGAATGTTATGTATCATAATTTACCCAAACAGACTTTGGAATGTTTTTTTGAAAATTGTATAAATAAAGAAGTAATTTTATTCGGGCGTAAAAAAGGGTTAGATAAAGACACCCTACCTTTTTTAAAACAAAATAATATAAAAATAAAAAGTATATTAGATAATAATGCAGAAATTTGGGGAGATTTCGAAGGAATACAAACACTTTCCCCTTTATCGCTATATTCGGAAAACCCGGAAAAAATCGTAATTTTAATTACGTCCGGGAGTGGTTTCTGTCTTGAAATTTACAAATATATTATGGATATTGACGAAAAATTCAATATATTTTTTTGGAATGTTTTGTCGGACAAAAAAAATTCTGAAATTTCTGTTAATTTATTTGAAAATTATGAAAAAATCAAATCAGTTGAAGCTCTTTTTGCCGATAATACTTCTAAAATGATTTATCGTAATATTATAAATCGAAGGATAATCGGATATGATGTATTCTCTGATTTAATGATAAAAACGGATACTCAATACCTTTTACCTGAAATGTATAAAAAAATGAATCCGAGTGAAGTTATCATTGATTGCGGAGCTTATAACGGCGACAGTATTAAAAAGTTTTCACGTTTTTTCGGTGATAATCTCAAAAAAGTCTATGCAGTTGAGGCTTCGGCGGAAAATCTTAAATTGCTTAATAAAGTAACTGTTCCGAATGTTGAAATTGAAGTAATCCCTTACGGATTATCTGATAAATCGGGACGTTGCGAATTTTGGGAGTATGAAAATCAAACAAGCGATAATTGTATATCAAAAAAGTCTGAAGATTTTAAAATTTCAAGAACGATTGAAATTGAATTGAGAAGTATTGATGAGATTATTCCCGAAGATGCAGATATAACATTGATAAAAATGGATATTGAGGGTGAAGAATATAATTCTTTGATAGGTGCATTTAAGACAATAGAACGTTGTTTGCCTCGATTAGCAATTTCTATATATCATTCTGCGGAAGATTACTATCGAATTCCATTGTTGCTTTTTGAGCGTTTCCCGGAGTATAAATTTGCTTTGCGACACCACACGAGGCATTTTTTTGATACAATATTATATGCTTGGATATGAAAAATATGTTTATATTTATGTCACAACCTGACTTTGCCTGTAACCCTCACGCTTTATGGGAATATATCACCGAACGCACAGACAGTAAAACAGCTTGGCTTGTTCGTAAACAAGAGGTTTTGTTTACTTTACGCGAACGAGGTATTCGCTGTGAATTATATGATACTGAAAAAGGCAACGAGCTGCTCTCACAGGCGAACTATGTTATTTGTAATACTATCTATGATTTTCCGAAACACCAAAATCAAATTTTTGTTAATCTTTGGCACGGAAGCGGGATAAAGGCACACGGCTATTTTTACAAAAACCTCAAAAATTCGGAAATTCGTAAGATGAAAAAGTTTTGTGATAATACGGATTTACTTTGTCTCCATAGTCTTGATGACAGATTTCGACTGTCTGCAATGCTCGGATTTGACATAAGAAAAGCAATTGTAACAGGACAACCCCGCCTTGATTGCGTTAAAAATTCAAACGGAAAAGAAAAATTGAGCAAAATATTCGGCGAAAAAACAGCAAATTATAAAAAGTTAATTTTTTTTGTACCGTCATTCAGGGCAAATTCAAGCGGCTGTTCCGGAGATTTTTTTTCAGATAATATTTTCAGGACTGCTGATTTTGATAATAATAAGTTGTGTGATTTTCTGGAAGTTAATGATGCAGCTTTAGTCTATAAACTTCATCCTGTGGAACAAAATGCTTTTCTGGGCATTGACAACAATTTCAACAAACATTGTTTTGAATTGACAGATAATATGTTGTTTTCAAACGATGTAAGGTATGATGAAATACTCAATGCTTTTGATGTTTTGATAACAGATTATTCCTCGATAGCTTTTGATTGGTTGCTGTTGAACAGGCCCATTCTCTATCTTGTTCCCGATTATGATAAATATTGTAAAAGCCAAGGTTTTGTTTTTAATAACATTGATGACTATATGCCGGGAGATAAAGTCAAAACTTTTTGTGAGTTGCTCGCTGCTTTGGAGAGTGCTTTTAATGACACTCAAAAATATCATAATCAAATAGAAAATGTTATAAAATATCGTTTTGATTATACCGACGGACAATCGGCAAAACGTGTTTATGATACTATAATGGATTTTACTCCCATTGAACAGAAAATTGAACCTTTGCAAACCCCGATGTTGCCGACACCTGCTTATTTTCTTAAAAAATATTTTGAAAACTGTCTTGTAATAGACAGCACAAAAGATGTTTACAACACAGAAACGGAAAAACTTTGCGAAAATTCAAAAAAAATTATATATATTACAGAGGAAATCCCCGATGAAAATCGCAGTGTGAGTAATAGGGCATTTTCCGATATTCTTGATTTGAAATTATACAGATATATTCAAACTTTGCCTAATGCACAGATATTACAGGTGAACGGCGGGGTTGAATATGAGCATTTTAAAACTGATTATAAGCCTTGCAATAAAAAGCCTGTAATCGGTTTCGCCGGTGCAATTGATTGTCGTATATGGTTCGCTGCCGTACAGGCTGTTTCAAGTGCTTTTCCCGATTGTGAAATCAGATTTGCGGGAGATATTATCAATGAACGTCCGGCTTGGCTTGATAGTTTACCGAATTTGAATTATATCGGACAAGTATCATATGACGAGTTGCCTAAAGTCATAGCGGATTTTGATGTTGCAATATTGCCGATGTACGGTAAATATCGTGAGCGTTTGCCTCAGGAATTGTTTTGGTATTTAGCGGCAGGTAAACCTGTTGTGACAGCTGTTATGCCGAAATTACCGCAAAGTGAAATGATTTTACAAGCTAAGTCAATAGCTGATTTTGTATCACAAGTTGAAGTTGCATTTACGCTTAATCATTCTTTATACTAATCTTCAATTAAAACATTTGTGTTTTAATTGAAGATTTCGGAAGGGACGGCAAAGCCCTCCCTTCCTCACGCCCGCCTACGGCGGCGGACGGCGTTACACGCCGTCTACTATTATCCAATTAAAATGCAAGCATTTTAATTGGATAATAGTATTAACAGAAAAAGCAATTAATGTTGCCCGTTTTTATGATTGGGCAAAGACAGGAGAAAAATATGTTTGACCCTTACGCTCTTTTTCCATTTGAACAAGTTACGAAAAATTCTAAAATAATAGTTTACGGTGCCGGGCGTGCCGGAAATAATTTTGTTCAACAGGTTACGGTTACAGATTATTGTACGGTTATTTGTATTGTGGATAAAGACACAAAAAAACAAAAAGGCTTTGTAAAAGGGCTTGAAGTTTTATTGAATTTTGATTTATATGATAAAGTTGTTGTATCCCCTATAAATTTCGCTATTCGTAATCGTATCCGTGACGACCTTATTCAATACGGTGTTCCTGAAGAGAAAATTGTTGTTCCTTCCCAAAATAATTTGATGTATTGGGCTTTGGACGGAATGTTGCAGTATGAAAATGAAAAAATAAGTTATGCTTTAACAGACAGCGTGTCCGTTGATGCACGCACGTTGATGTCAAGCGAACGCCTTGACATAGGAATAAAATGGCTGTTACTTCGAGATATAGCTAACGGAGTTGACAACAAAGAGAATAAATCACTTTACGCTCGTCATATTTTAGCTTGGACAGGCGGACTTGAAAGCTTTTCTCCTACAAGCTCTACTATTAAAAACGGAATAGAAGAATATATATCTTCTGCAAAGAAAACGCTTGAAAATATTCAAAAAAATGGTTTTGACAAGTCGAAAGCTGTTCCTGTAAACGGTGATAATTCTGTCCTTGACGGCACACATCGTGTCGCCTCTTGTATTGAACTTGATACTCCGATATGGGTACAAAAATTCAACGGTCTTAAAAACAATGGTAAAGATTTTAAATGGTATGTTGATAACGGTTTTAATACAGAAGATTTACAAAGGATTTTAAGAGCTTATTGTGAATTATATACCGGACAAAAAGGGATTGTTGTTTTTTACGGTCCTGCAATGGAACTTTGGAATTATATGCAAAAGCAACTTGAAAAACAAGTTAATATTGTCGGATATGTAGAACTTGATTTTGAACAAAATTATTTAGCATTTGAAACACTTATACACGATATATATTTTTATAATTTTACTTGGGGTGATGCCCATATTGACGCAAAAATAAAATTATTGAAAATGTCACCTTTAAAAATCAGAGTATTGGTTATTTCAGATGAATACGGTAAATGCAATGATAATTTATACGGAACATTGCGTGATTTTAAATTGAAAATACGCGATATTTCGTCTTTCGATTTTCAAAGTGCAGAATTAGGAATACATTCTACAGATTCTTATTCTGAATTTCAACATCAAAAAAATGTGTTCTTATCCCCAAACAATTTTAAATATATCGGTTATCGTTTTCGTGTTGATTATACTAAACGTTTCTTTGAATTACTTGATAAATTAAAAGTTTTATGTAAAACACATAATGTTAATATATCTGATATTTGTGTAGTAAACAGTGGGGTTATGGAGGTTTTGGGGCTGAGAGAAACAAAAGATATAGATTTTGTTTGTCTGCTTTCAGATGTACCAAATCTTTCTGATGTATCACGTTTTTCAGATGTGATAGAACTTCGAGATAATTTAATGCAAGAAAAATTCGGAGGAATAAGTACTGATACTTTAATTACTGACGATAATTATCACTTCATTTTTTACGGAATAAAGTTTGCTAATTTAGAAATAGTCAGAGAAAAAAAAGCACAACATACTCGTGAAAAAGACATACAAGATATGCGTTTGATTGACCTTTTTACTGAACTTGCACTTGTCTATGATAATAAAATCGCTTTCCAAAAAGGTATTTATGACGAAATGACACGCAGACGTATGAAACGTTAGTTTGGTTTTCTCTTAGTTCCTGTGGGGGTCTGCTCTCGAAGTTCCCTTTTTCTCTTTTCTAATATTTCCTGTGGTTAACACCTATCGAAGTTCCCTAATACTTTTAGTAGTTGGCACTTCAGTTGACGTGGTTTGACTGTATATGAAAAATTCCGCCGTGCACGGCGGAATTTTTCATATACAGTTAAACCAAAGCCTAAAGAACGCCAACTGTGAAAAGAATTTGACACAATCAGACAAATAACACACCAGTCGTGACGATGTCAACTAAAATGTCAACTGCAACGACAGCTACGGAACTTCGATAGTTGCGGTTCCCTGCAACTAATAGAAAAGTAAATAAGAAAAGGAAGCGACAACGATGGTGTTGGAAGTGCCGTCACCGATGTTGACAGGTGTGTCACCGACTTGAACTGTGGTGTTGTTGACGTTGCTGCTGAATTGAACTAATTCAAAGGCAATTTTTACAATGAAAAGTACTATCAAAATTATTACAATGACAATGGGAAATATAAGCCAGTCAATTTCCTGCTTTTTACGTTTTTTCTGAAATTTAGGCTGAATGACTGCCGCATCTCCGTCAATTGCAGAGTCTTTACCGCCTTTTTTACCTTTTTTTGTTTTTTTAGCTGTGTCTGCGTTAGTTTTTTTTGTCAAATTATTCACCTCTGAACCCAAAAAGATTATTTAAATATTGTTCTACTTCGGGAATGGTTTCAAAATATTCTTCTGTAATATTTTCGGCTTTTTCACTGCATAATAAACCTTGCCAAGTTTTGCAAATATATTTGTCTTTTAATTCAATATAATAGTTGTTTATTATTTCCTCATTTGTAAAAGAGCCGGAATAAGGATTGCCGAATTTAAAATATTCAGATTTCGGTAATAATATTTTATTCATAATAATTCCTGTTAAATGCTAACATCTGCTTTGCGGCGGCGGCGGTAGAGGGTTTGAGATTCCAAATTATGAAGTTCATCTGCTTCAATTTCCGGCTCAAGCGACCATTCCGACCATTCACCCCACTCTGAAAAGCGTTCCGCTTTAAAGAGATAGGTAACATTTTCAAGTTTACGCTTGCGATATTTTGTCCAAACAGTTTCAGAAGTTCCTGTTTTTACAGAATATTCAATACCACTCACATAATAGGATACAAAACTTATATTTGAAACAACATCATCTCCGGCAGGATTTTTTTCAAAACCGCCCTCAGGAATCCATTTTTCAAGTTCAGCCTCTGCATCAAGGTCGTCAATTGTTTCATTATATTCCCAGTTTTCTTTTTTCGTTTGGGGATTGAAATATAGTGCCATTTCCAAAGAACAGTAAACCGTGGGAATACTTTCAATTCCGCAATATGTCCAACCGAAATATTTAAAACCGGTTGTCATTTTCAAAATCTCACAAGTATCAGAGGGCAAACGAGCTTCTTTGCTGTAATATTTATCCGTATCCCAATTAGAAAATTGTTTTTTACTGTCATAAAGGTCAAAACCAACCATTGTGTTCTTGTCAGATTCTTTATATTCAACATATTTCTCGCGAGAACGATAACGATAAATGGTTTTGCTTTCAATTTCGTGTTTTTCATCGGAAAGATAAGGGTCTTTTGTCCATTTTGACCAATTCCCCACACTGACTAACAGCGTTAAAACAGTATTTTCCTCAACCTTTTCGCCGACTTCAATATCCTGTGAAACAATAATCCCCTTAGGTGCGGCATCGTCATTGACAGTTTTCAGCGTAACCTTAAGCCCCAAGCGATTCAGCATTGCCTTAGCGTCCTCTTTGGTTTGGTTAACAACATCGGGAACTGCAATTTTCACCGCATTATCTGCCGCAACTTCTTCAACTTTCGGCGTTGCAACAGGCGGCGGAACATCTTTTTTGTTGTCGGTTTCTTTTTTCAAAGCAGACATTGCAGATTCAACAATATTCTTTTGTGCTGTTCCCAACGGTGGTTTCGGAGGGGGAGGAGGATTTTTCACACCGACAGGCGGTGGATTTTTCGGAAGTTGATTAGGAGGATTAAACTGGTTGTTAGTCGGAGCAATTCCGTTTTTAACACCTGTATAATCATTTGGAATATTATTCTTTTTTGACTTAGGGACAAAATTATCAAAAGCATCAAATTTTGATACATATTTACTATTCTGCTGAGGAGGTTGATTTTTAGGTGCTTGAGGAACATCTTTTTGAGGTTTCGGCGTCGGTTGAGTTGGCGGAACAGTTTGAACAGAAAGAACAGGCTGCTCCGGCTGAATAGCTTGAACAATTTCTATAGGCGGAACATTTTTTTCAACAGTTTTATTTACAACGGGTTTATTCACAACAGGTTCAGGCGGTTTCCCTGTGGGTGCAGGTGCTTGCGGTATACCGATAGGCGGCAAATCTTTCAAAAATTCCTTATTCTTTTTCTGATTTGCAACGGCTATCTCTATATCATTTTCTTTACCCTTCAATTTCTCCGCAATCTTCTGCGACTGACTATCCTGTTGCCAAACCCCTTTCATCCGCATTTCAATTTCTGTTTCATCAATGTTTTTTCCCTTTATTTCCTTTGCAATCTCCGGCGGTATCTCAACTTTCGGTTTCGGTGTTTCAACAACAGGTTGACCCGCAGCTATAGCAGCTTTCCGCTGCTTAGCAAAAAAACTCTCTTCCTCTTTCTCTGTCACCGCTCCCGGTGTTAAGCTGTTGAAAAATGCTAAATCCTCAGGACGCTCCCCCGTTGTAACATCAGTTCCGCAATATCCGCAAAACCTCTGTCTTTTCGGTACATTTTCATTACAATTCGGACATTTAGGCATAAAACCTATCCTCCTATTTTTAGTATCTTTTTCGTCTTTTTCGTTATCTATTCGTTTTAGAGTTTTACGCCCCTCAAAGTTCCGTATATGTTCTTGCAGTTGGCGCTTTAGTTGACGTAACCACGACAGGACATTTTTATTATGATTAAAATTATTTCTTCTCAAAATATATCTCGTTTTGAAATTTTTATTTGCTTGTATGTATTTTTCTTTTTTTCTTTTCTGATATTTTCAGAAGTTTACTTCTCTCGAAGTTCCGTAGTTATTGTTGCAGTTGGCACCTTAGCTGACATTACTTATATAGTAATATCAGCTAAATATTTGCCCATAGTCGGGAAAAATCTACTCTAAAAGCTGCATAAGCCACCTAAAAAGCAAATAATTCTCAAATGTGTTGAAAATATCTGTCAGCATTGCCCATAGTCGGGAAAAATCTACTCTAAAAGCCGCATATGCCACCTAAAAAGCAAATAATTCCCAAATGTGTCGGAAACATCTGTCAGCATTGCCCATAGTCGGGAAAAATCTACTCTAAAAGCTGCATAAGCCACCTAAAAAGCAAATAATTCTCAAATGTGTTGAAAATATCCGTCGGCATTGCCCACAGTCGGGAAAAATCTACTCTAAAAGCCGCATAAGCCACCTAAAAAGCAAATAATTCTCAAATGTGTTGTAAATATCCGTCGGCATTGCCCATAGTCGGGAAAAATCTACTCTAAAAGCTGCATATGCCACCTAAAAAGCAAATAATTCTCAAATTCGTTGGAAACATCTGTCGTAATTGCCGACTAGTTCTTAACAATCAATGATTTTCCTGTCATTTCTTTAGGTTGTTCAATTACTTCCTCTGTGCCGAACCCTTCTTTATTTAAAAGTTCAATGATAGTGGGAGATATATCTGCTAAAACACCGTTTTCACGTAAATCAATATTCCCCGCACCCACAACGATAAACGGAACAGGGAAAGTGGTGTGAGCGGTAAAAGGCGAACCGTCATCTTCATACATTTTATCGGCATTGCCGTGGTCGGCGGTAATCAACACAACACCTTGCATTTTCAAAACAGCCTCAACGGTTTTTCCCACACAGGTGTCAACAGTTTCAACCGCCTTAACAGCCGCCTCAAAAATACCTGTATGTCCAACCATATCACAGTTAGCATAGTTCAAAATTATAACGTCATATTTACCGCTCTCAACAGCAGTAACAACATTCTCACAAACCTCATAGGCTGACATCTCGGGCTGTAAATCATAAGTGGAAACTTTAGGAGAATTTACAAGAATTCTGTCCTCATTGAGATAAGGTTCTTCAACGCCGCCGTTGAAAAAGAATGTAACGTGAGCATATTTTTCTGTTTCCGCAATACGCAGTTGTGTAAGACCCTTTTCGGAGATATATTCACCCAAAGTATTATCCAATGTCTGGGGAGAAAATGCAACATAAACATTCGGCATTTGTGCATCATATTGTGTCATACAAACGAAAAACGGCAAAAGTTTTTCTGTCGGGAAGTCCGAAAAGTTCTCGTCAACAAAGGTGCGTGTAATTTCTCTTGCTCTGTCGGGGCGGAAATTGAAGAAAATAATGCTGTCGCCTAATGAGATACGTCCGTTTTTGTCGCAAACTGTCGGCAAAACAAACTCATCTGTAACATTTTTTTCATAGCTTTGTTGCATAGTATCAACAGGGTCGGGGTTAAAGTTTCCCACGGAACGCACCATAGCGTCATAAGCGAGTGTAACTCTTTCCCAACGGTTATCTCTGTCCATAGCATAGTAACGACCGCTGACGGTTGCAATTGAACCTACGCCCAATTCCTGCATTTTTTTCTGTAATTGTATGATAAAATCTTTGCCGCTCATAGGAGGAACATCACGTCCGTCCATAAAGCAATGTACATAAACTTTCTCAAGTTCGGCTTTTTTTGCCGCCTCTAATATGCCGAAAAGGTGTTCGATATGACTGTGAACGCCGCCGTCAGAGAGCAGACCCATTAAATGCAAAGCTTTATTTTTGCTTTTACAATTTTCAATTGCCGAAACGATAGCTTCATTCTCAAAAAAATCGCCGTCTTTAATGGATTTTGTAATTCTTGTTAATTCTTGATATACAATTCGTCCCGCTCCGATATTGGTATGCCCAACTTCGGAGTTCCCCATTTGACCGTCCGGCAAACCTACACACATACCGCTTGCACCTATATAAGTCGAGGGATATTTAAGATAGTATGAATCGAGATTGGGTGTTTTGGCTGTTTGAATGGCATTGCCGTAATTGTCGGGATTTTCTCCGTGTCCGTCCATTATGATTAAAACTATAGGTTTTTTCATATTTTCAGATATTCACTTTCTGGTTTTTATTTTCTATTTCCCCTGTAACTGCTCAAGTTGCTTTTCAACATTAGAGGCAAGTTCTTCCCCTACAATAATTTTTATAGAAGCTCTGATTTCGGTAACTGATTTTCCCAAAAGTGCGTGAAGATATATTGCACTTAATAATTTATCCATATCATTATTATCCATACAAAAACTCCTTTATTTGATGTTAATTATTTCTTATCCTGCAGCATTTAAAATAACCGCAAAATCTTTTGCTTTAAGACTTGCTCCGCCGATTAAACCTCCGTCAATATTAGGTTTTGCGAGTAATCCTGCGGCATTTGCCGCGTTCATAGAACCGCCGTATTGTATGGGAATATCATTTGCAACATCGCCGTAATGGTCTTTCATAACTCTGCGAATTAATGCACAAACTTCTTCTGCCTGTTCGTCTGTTGCGGTTTTTCCCGTTCCGATAGCCCAAACAGGTTCATAAGCAATGACAGTATCCTTAGCCTGTTCAGCACGGATACCTGTATAAGCAGAAGAAACCTGAATACTGATAACCTCATTCATAATACCGTCCTCACGTTCTTTAAGGCTTTCCCCGACACAAATAATAGGAATTAAACCCTCTCTCAAAGCCGCGTGAACACGTCTGTTAACTGTCAAATCTGTTTCATTAAAATACTGACGTCTTTCCGAGTGACCTAAAATTACATACTTAACGCCTAATTCCTTCAACATCTTAGCTGATATTTCACCTGTATAAGCACCGCTGTCTTTAAAATGGCAATTTTGGGCACCCACTTCAATATTAGTCCCCTTTGTCAATTCAATAGCCGTTTCGAGAGAAGTATAAGGTACACAAATCACAACTTTACAATTGACATCTTTAGCCAAAGGTATCAATTCCTTAATTAACTTCTTACTCTCTTCCCTCGTATTATTCATTTTCCAATTTCCTGCTATAACCATTTTTCTTTTCTCCTCTTTTTTTCTTTTCTATTCGTAGCAGTAGCGGCAACTCTCGAAGTTCCGTAGCTGTTTTCGCAGTTGGCACTTCAGTTGACATTACCTCTGTTGTTTTTTCTTTTCTCTTCATTTCAGAGTTATGCAACTCTCGAAGTTCCGTATCAGTTTTCGCCGTTGGCACTTCAGTTGACATTACCTCTGTTGTGTTTGTTTTTGTTGTTTTTATCTAATTGTTTTGTATAATTTTCAAAAAATTCTCGGGAGTAATTGCTTTTACTTTAGAATTAATAAAATCCTTAATATTTCTTGTGATTATATAGTCTGCTTTAAATCTATCTGCTCTTATAGATATAACAGCATCTTCAAAATCTTCCATATCAATCTTTTTCAAAGTATTATCAACATCTTCAACTGTTAAATCTAAAATTGTACAATTCAAACGGATAGTTTTTATAAAATTTATAATATCCGAAGTAAATATACCTCTTTTTTTCAAAATATAATGAATATCAAATATTTGTTTGCAGACAATAAGTTTTGTAAAATTATTCATACTTAATATTTCTAAACTTTTCTCTGCATATTTTTGACGATTAAAAGCAATATCCAAAAAAATATTTGTATCAACCAAGGCAGTTATATTTCTCACACAAATATTCTCCTATTAATTCCTTTTCGTCAAAATCAACATCTTCTTCTGTTTCATCGGGTTTTCTGAAATATCCAATCCACTTACTGAAATCCGCAGGATTATCTTCTTTTTTATTATAGTTAGGTGTTTCTCTTTCAGTTTTTTGTTCTGTCGGCAAAATCGCAACTATCTCTTTACCGTCTTTCTCAACAGTAAAACCCTCTCCGTTTTCGGCGACAGACAGATACATATAAAAATCTTTGAAAAAGTCAGCGACATTTACTGTTTTCATAAAAAACCTCCGAAAATCCCAACCTATGTACCCCCACTTGGGGGAAAAATTATTTTTTATCAGCGATAGCTGCAATACCGGGGAGGACTTTACCCTCTAAATACTCAAGGGAAGCACCGCCGCCTGTAGAAATGTGTGTCATTTTATCTGCAAGACCCATTTGAATAACTGCCGCCGCAGAGTCGCCGCCGCCGATAACAGTTGTAGCATCGGAATCTGCCAAAGCTTTAGCAACTTCAAGTGTTCCTTTTGCCAAAACAGGGTTTTCAAATACGCCCATAGGTCCGTTCCAAACAACGGTTTTTGCGGATTTAACAGCGTCAGAGAAAATACCGATAGTTTTTTCGCCGATATCAAGCCCCATTTTATCAGCAGGAATAGCGTTACTGGAAACTGTTTCAACTGCAATGGGAGCGTCGATGGGGTCGGGGAAACTCTCTGTAATAACAGTATCAACAGGGAGTAAAAGTTTTTTGCCTAATTTGTCCGCTTTTTCAAGCATTTCTTTACAATAATCAATCTTTTCTTCGTCAACAAGGGATTTACCGATTTCAGAACCTTGTGCTTTTAAGAAAGTATATGCCATACCGCCGCCGATAATAAGTGTGTCGCATTTTTCGAGCAAATTTGAGATAACATTGAGTTTATCGGCAACTTTTGCACCGCCCAAAATTGCAACAAAAGGTTTTTCGGGGACTTCAACAGCATTACCGAGATATTTAATCTCTTTTTGCATAAGGTATCCAACGGCTGTTTCTTTAACAAATTCTGTTACACCAACTGTAGAGCAATGAGCTCTGTGAGATGAACCGAAAGCATCCATTACAAAAACATCCGATATACTTGCGAGGTCTTTTGAAAAAGTTTCAATATTTTTTGTTTCCTCTTTGCGGAAACGAGTATTAGCAAGGAGGATAACATCGCCGTCTTGCATATTGTCAACAGCCGCCTTAACGCTGTCGTCAACAACATTATCAGAATAAACAAATTTAACCTCTTTACCCAAAATTTCACCCAATTTAACAGCAACAGGAGCTAAATCGAATTTATTCTTAGGTTCACTCCCTGCACCCTCTTTCGGTTTACCCAAATGAGAACACAAAATCAGCTTACCGCCGTCTGCAACTAATTTGTTAATAGTAGGCAATGCCGCTTTAATACGATTATCATTAGTAATCACGCCATCTTTCAACGGCACATTAAAATCGCACCTCACCAACACTCTTTTGCCCTTTACACTTATATCGTCAACACTTACTTTATTCAATCCCGCCATTTTTTTACCTTTCTCCTCTTTTTAGAAATTTACACCTCTCGAAGTTCTTTTTTTCTTTTCTACTTATTTCAGAGCCATACAACTCTCGAAGTTCCGTAGTTGTTTTCAGAGTTGGCAACTCCGTTGACTTTTTCTTTTCTCTTTATTAAGAAGTTTACAACCCAGCCAACATCACTTCAACAGGTGTCTTTTTTATTATATCAATATGCAGATATATATAATATCCCATATTTCAGTCATTATAACATAATAAAAAAACTATTTCAAGTATTTTTTTATTTTTTTTATTCTTCTCTTTTCTATTCGTTTTAGAGTTTTACACCTCTCGAAGTTCCGTAGTAGTTGTTATAGTTGGCACTTTTTAGGCTTTGGTTAAACTTAGTTTCTTTTCTATTAGTTCCTGTGTTTTACACCTCTCGAAGTTCCGTAGTAGTTGTTATAGTTGGCACATTAGCTGACATCGTCACGACGGTAGGTTGTTTGTATGATTATGGATGATTATTTTCACGTCCGGTTATTTTTAAATCTTTCTTTACAACAACAGCCGTTTCACACAAAAAAATTTTTTTTATATTATATATTAAAATGTTTTAAATAAGAAATGAGGAAAAATTATGTGCGGAATAGCAGGATTTAACTATTACAATGACGACATTGCGGCTGATATGGTTTCGGCATTAAAAAAACGCGGACCTGACCAAGACGGTATCATAAAATTAGGAAAAAACAACAACGTAACTTTTGTACATACACGGCTTGCGGTTGTGGACGTTGAACACGGATTACAGCCTATGAAAAAAGAGGGTTGCACCCTTGTTTATAACGGAGAGTTATATAACACCGAGGATTTACGCAAAGAATTATTGAGTTTAGGGCAAGTTTTCGAGGAAAAATCTGACACCGAAGTTGTGTTAAAATCATATTTGCAATGGGGCGTTGATTGTGTTAAACACTTTAACGGCATTTTTGCTTTTGCAATATATGACGGTGATAAGATATTTATTGCTCGTGACAGAATGGGGGTTAAACCACTATTTTATGCCGTTAAAGACGATAAATTCATATTTGCCTCTGAGATTAAAGCTATCCTCAAAAGCGGATATATCCAACCCGAGCTTGACAATACTTCCCTTTTGGAGCTTATTCTCATAGGTCCGGGGCGTACTCCGGGTTACGGTATTTTTAAAAATATCAAAGAAATTCCGAAAGCACATTGCGGAGTTTACGAAAATAATAAATTTACAATATGGGAATATTGGTCTGTGAAAAATTATGTTCACACAGACACTTTTGAAGAAACAGTTAA
>JAISIJ010000068.1 GCA_031262245.1 Oscillospiraceae bacterium
AAATCTATGCTTAAAACAAAAGAAAAGCACACCTCCGGCGATTTCGGCGATGAGACTGTTTTTCAAGATGGTTTTATACCCGCAAATCCTACGATTGAAGAAATTGTCGGAAATGAAAATTCTGATGAAAATGACAAAATTATAGTGGGTAAGTCTGACATTGTTTTTAAAGAGTATATGTACGCAGTACAAATAAAAAGTTTTTTATACAACAAAACCCAAGAAAGGCAAATTGGGTCAACTAATTTTAATAATTTTTATGAAGTAAAAAAGGGAAAAACTTTTCCCACGACTCCCGTGGATTTTCCTTTGGCAGGTGTGAAATCTTTTTACAAGCAAGAAATATATAATGTAGTTGGTACTTTGTCGGGAATAAAAGAAGATTTAACTTTTTACTCAACAGAGCCCATCGGCTCCGGAGGTGTATCAATAAATGGTGACGGTGATTCTATCGTGAGAAGTATTTATGTAGATAACCCGAGGTCCAACAAGGGCAATAATCCGATAATTGTATTATATAACCGTGAACCGATATCCGGAGAACTTTGCGATTATTATTACAGCGATGTTTGGACGAACCCGGACAAGTATGAAACTGCAATTTATCTTCCGGTTAGCGGCACTATAACATTTTTGACGAGATATAAATTTTTAGGTCTTGATAAAAAGGGAGGTAGTTTTGCACACTTTAGGCTTAGTTTAGATTATGATAATGAAGGTATTGTTGAATATAATAGACCAATAGAAGAAATAGCAAACTGTTTCACACTGCACGACGGGCACGAAAATGTGGTTGATTTTAATTTCGATAAAAACTGGGATGTTGTTCTGAACGCTTTGAAGTATACCGGAAAAAGAGAAAATCAAATTGAAGTTGGATTCTACGCAAATTTCCCCATTATACTTGAAGATAAACATCCTTTAACAGAAGAAGAGAGTACCATATATCTTACAATTGCTATGCACTATGACGAAAATGACCCCCCATTTTATGAAGCCGTAAATAACACTTGGGTGAATATACCTCCTATAAAAATACGCTGGGGGTGTGTGGCTGTCGGGAGTATGATTACAATGGCAGACGGCACGAAAAAGGCGATTGAAAATGTCGAAATAGGCGAAAAGGTAACAATAAGTGACGGAAATGCTCTGACGGTAAGAGATAAAACCAAGGGAACCGAGAAGGAGCTTATTGTTGTTAATGTAAAGGACATTATGTTGAAACTTAGCGTAAACCACATTGTTCTTACTGAAAAAGGTCCTAAAGAGGCGGCTGAATTAAAAAGTACCGATAAAATACTTTGCGAAAACGGCGAGTTTATAGAAATTGACGTTTTTACAGTAACAATGGAAGAAGACGTTACAGTTTATAATCTTGCACTTGAGGGTGCCGGCGGATATTTTTATGCGGAGGGATTGGCGGTTATTGATTTTACAGCCGAAGATAATGTTACTATTGAACGACCGACAGAGAAAAAAGAAATTTCTCCCGAATTAAAGGCTCTTATCGAGGAAAAAATCAGGTTAGATGAAGAGTTTGCCGAAAAGGATTCATTCTGATTTTAACGTTTATGTTAATAAAAAAGCACACCATTTTAATAATCGGTGTGCTTTTTTTATTAATAAACTAACCAAAATTTTTATCGGAATTTTTGAAACTTTTTATATGGAAACATACATTACATAAACAGAACGGTAATTCAAAATAATTTTACGAGGGGTAATTTAAATGAAAAAGAACATATTGGCTACAATAATTTTGCTTACTGTTATTTTAACAGGCTGTAGCGATAATAAAACAAGCAACAATAATTCTGAGGGTACGTTTAGTACGTTACCTACATCACCAACACCAACCTCTGAAACTGCAACCACAACAGCAACTTCCGATAATACAAGTGAAATTGATTCAACGGACACAACAGACACAATGGACGAAATTTTCTTGGACAGCGTAACAGCCGGAGTTCGCAATCCAAAATCAACGTACACTTATCAAGGTAGCCCTTTAAATTTAGAGTACCAGTATTCCGCAGTCGGGGCGAAAAGTGTAGGTTTTGTTATATTGTGCGACGGTTTTTCTGTGCCGTATTCCACTAATCTTTCAACCGAAGAAAAATCAATGCACATCATTCCACACGAGGGTGACGGAGTTAAAATTGACGTTGATTTTAAATTTACGCCCATAGGAAAAAAAGGTGACAAAATTTCGATTGAAGTGGTTGATATTGTTGCACCGGATTACGACATTTCGCAACTTGACTTGAATACAGAGGACGGTAGCGGTATATATCCGATTATTTTCGGGAAGAGATTTTTTCACGCTTATACTACAATTATTGTTGATATGCAGGCTGACGGGGCAGAAAATAATAATACAATATCAAATAAATATACCAAAACTGAAATTCCGCCGACGGATATTGAAAGTTTTCTTTCTGAAAATGACGACGGAACATTCACCAATCAATTGGATTTTTTGCAAGCAAGCGGAACAATTACAGCTCCTGACGGGACTAAAAATAATCTTGCACAAATCGTAAACCAAGGCGATAAAATAAAACTCGAATTTCAATATTGCGGAACGAATGGTTTAGGGACGGATAAAATTATAACAAGTTTTTATTTGAACAACGAAATATATCCGATTTTTGAGGGCAAAAATTACGCTGAATGTGAAATTGACAAGCAGAATTATAGCCTTGTTACGGGGGAGTTAGATACTTCAAATCTTGAAAAAGGCAGATATATTTGTTATGCTTTAAGCGGTAATGATACAACTAATCTGATGACAAACTGTTTGCCCACATTTGTTATTGAGGTAGAGTAATGGAAATAAAAATTTCAAATGTAACTAAAAATTACGGAAAATTCACGGCATTAAATGATTTTAATGCCGTTTTTCAGAATGGTGTTTATGGGCTTTTAGGGCCTAACGGTGCGGGGAAATCCACATTAATAAATATTATTGTCGGGCTTTTAAAATCTAATTCGGGCGAAATTTTATTTGACAACAAAAAAACTTCCGAATTAGGTGAAAAATATTTAAATTATATCGGATATTTACCCCAATATCCTAAGTTTTATAACAATTTTTCGGTATATGAATTTATGCAATATATGTGTATTTTAAAAGGTATATCGAAATCGGAAATCAGCAACAAAATCAATAAACTTTTGGATTTTGTTAATTTAACAGACGTGACAAAAAGGAAAACATCGGCTCTGTCAGGCGGAATGAGGCAACGTTTGGGAATTGCACAAGCGTTGATTAACGACCCCGAATTTTTAATTTTAGACGAACCGACGGCAGGACTTGACCCGAAAGAACGCATACGTTTTCGCAATTTAATTTCACAAATTTCCGAAAGTCG
>JAISIJ010000092.1 GCA_031262245.1 Oscillospiraceae bacterium
TTAACTGTATGTGAAAAATCCCCTTTTTCAAAGGGGATTTTTTAAGCCTATATCAGAAAACTAAAAAAGAGAAATGAGAGAAACTTCTTTTCTTGTAAGATTAAGTCGTTTTTCATATATTTTTTCATAGATTTTAGGAATATTTTTTATATGAAGATTCATTTCGGGTAAGTCAAATTTCTTTATATCAAAATCTTCTGTTTCTAACCAATCCGATAAATCATCGTATAGGTCGCCACTTTTTTGTTTAAAGGCTTCTACTAAATCTTCAAGCCCCCAAACTCCGCCGCAATCGTCTACAATTCCGTAACATTTACCTTCAAGAATTTTAGGAAAATCACTTTTGAGAGATTGATTATCTTCAATAATTTCTTCAAGCTTGATTGTCACAAACCAATCGTCGCCAAAATCATACCATAAAACAAGAAAGGCATTTTCATTAAACGCGAATTGAGAAATTGTTGAAGATGTTGCATCTTTGCTGCCGTTTTCGTCCAAACTGTATTCATTCGGAAGTTCATAACGGTCTAAAAGCTTTAACCTATTACTTTTTCGTCCTTTTGGTGTAAGTATCGGCCCGTTATGCTCAATACAAAATAAGTGGAGTGCCCTCATTCTGAACATTATCATAACAATATATGCAAATTTTGAAATCTTTGTATCAGCAGACACTTGAAAACGTCTCCATATTTTAGGCTTAAAATCATTAAGCTCTGCATAAAATTGATAGATTTTCTGTTTCGCCATAATAATTATCCTTTTTTTATTTTTTTGTAATAATCTACAACTAAATCACCAACTATGAAAATAATTTGTCATAATCAGACAAACAACACACCTCTCCGAGTAATGTCAACTAAATCACCAACTATGAAAATAATTTGTTATAATCAGATAAACAACACACCTCTCTGGGTAATGTCAACTAAATCGCCAACTGTGAAAACAATTTGTCACAATCAGACAAACAACACACCTCTCTGGGTAATGTCAACTAAATTGCCAACTATGAAAATAATTTGACACAATCAGACGAACAACACACCTCTCCGGGTAATGTCAACTAAATCGCCAACTACCACAACCGATACGGAACTTCGGGAGCCGCCGTCCCTAAAAAGAATAGAAAACTAAAAGAGTTTGGGACGATTGTAGATAAGGTGATTGAAGTCACCGCGTTCAATAGCGAAAATGAGGGCTTCAGCGGTAACAATGTTGGTGGCAAGAGGGATTGGAAATTTGTCACAAGCACGCAAAAGTCCTGTGTCAGCACGGCTTTCGTGGATTTTTTTTGTAAATGGGTCGCGGAAAAAGAAGACAACGTTGATTTCACCGAAGTCTATTCTGGACGTGATTGTTTCAACACCGCCCATATCCCCGGAGGCTTCACATTCAATTTCAAGACCGGTTGAGGAGGTCAGCAATTTGCCTGTTGTACCGGAGGCAATTAGGTGATGTTGCATAAAAGCTTTATCATATGAACGCACAAAACACTCCATAAGAGCTTTTTTGGTATCGTGAGCAATCAGAGCAATGTTTAATTGCTCTATTTTATTCTTTATCATTAAATTACACTCTCTTTAATCTTTCCCCGCAAATCAGCTTTGTCAGCAAATGGTGAGCGGAATCTCATTACCGTCAATACGTTTTGTTATAGCATCAAAAGCTATAAGAGAAGGGGCGTTGTAGGGTATAGGTCTGCCTTTACCCGTTGCAACAACCAATTCATAATCCTCGGGAACACAACCGATTAGCTGTACACCGATAGTATCAATAATATCATCAATATCTTTAACCAGTTCGGATTGAATATTGCGGATATTGAGTTTATTGATAATCATACGTTGACGTTGATTACCTCTTTTATAAAATTCGTCTGACATCATTCTTGCATCACGAACACAAATAGCATCCGGGGTGGTAACAACGAGTATAAGGTCTGATTGTGAAACAATATCAAAGACGTGAGAGTTAATTCCCGCACCTGTATCCACAATAACATAATCATAGAATTTTTTAACCGCTTGACATATATTAGCGATTTGCTCGGCGGTAACGTGAGCGAAAGGGTTTTCCGGTGCACAGAGTATACTTAAATTATTAGCCATTTCCGTATCGGTAACAGCATCCATAGGGCTCAATTTTCCGTCAAGAACAGAACCCAAGTCACCCTTAAGTTTACCCTGCATACCTAACATTATATCAATACATCTTAAACCGAAATCAAGCTCTATAATAAGTACACGATGACCTTGCTTAGCAAGTGAATACCCCATACCGGAACATATTGAGGACTTACCTGTTCCTCCTTTACCGGACGTAACGGCAATTACTTTTGGCATATTATCTTAACTCCTTTTTTACACAATAAATTACAAGTAATAGTTATTATATCATGAAAAATTAAAATAATCAATAATAAATTTATATTTGTTTAATTTTAATAATTTATACAAAAAAATATGACGTTTTACACAATTTATTTTAGATTTCTACTCGTTTCAGAATAATACTGCTCTCGAAGTTCCCTAATTCTTTTCATAGTTGGCACTTTTTAGGCTTGGTTTGACTTATTCTCTTTTCTGATAGTTACAGAGTAATACACCTATCGAAGTTCCCTACTTCTTTTCATAGTTGGCGGTTCAGTTGACATTGGTTTAACTGGATATGAAAAATCCCCTTTTTCAAAGGGGATTTTTTAAGCGTACTGGGATAGATATTTGTTATTTTGAGAGGTAGGAGGGAGTTTAAAAAGATTATTAAACACTTTAACTGCTTGTATTTCAGTTTTGTACAGGCAATGAATTAATTTCACCCAAAAGATAGGAAATTAAAGCGGTTAAATCGGAAGTATCTATTGCATTAGCTGAATCTCCTGTGAGGTCACATTGTGCTTTTGCAAGAGTTTCAGAGCTAAGTTTTATAGTATTATTTAAATATTTAGCTAAAACAACAATATCATTAGTTTTACCTGCAATACCGTCACCATCAAGGTCACCATAAATAGGAGTGGTGATGTCGCCCTCTGCCCATTGTGCAGTAAATGTTTTGGGGTTTAAACCGTTTGCAAGTGCAACTATTTCAAAAACGTCACCGGTTTTATATATCGTTGATTCTGTGCCGTATTTCCAACCTGTAAAATGATAACCCTCTCTTGTGAATGTACATTCGGGCATTACAAGACCTTGTGTATATACACCGCTTGCAGTAAAAGAATCACTTGTGCCATTATTTGCTTTGAAAGTAAATTTATAAGAAACAGGGTTCCAAACAGCATACATATCAACATTTTCACTTAACATTTGGAAAGATGCTCCGGCATTATAGGTTGTGTCATTTTGAGGACAATACCATTTTGAAAGTTTATAACCTTTGCAAGAAAATGCACTTGTTGCCTGTAATTCAAAATCAATAAATTCTTCTTTATCAAAATATCTTTGTTTTGAACCGACTATATTAGAAACAACAGTAGGTGTGTTTTCATAATCTTCAGCGTGGAAAGTGATACGATAAATCATTCTGTAAACAGGAGTAACGGTAACGTCTTTACCAATCATTAGCATCGAACTGCCGCTTTGGTAGAGATTTCCGTCTTCATCTTCCCAACCCCAAAACTCACAACCGACTTTTTTCGGAGCTGCTGAACTTATGGTAATTAAAGAGCTTTGCATATTTTCTGATTTAAAAGTTTCGTAAACTTCCTCGGGGTCAAAATTAGGGATATCTTTATAAGCACCGCCGTTTACATCATAAGTGATTGTGTAGTATTTATGTTCCATAAGCTCATACGGAATATTATTGTCTTCTGCATATGCAACAATAGTATCCAATGCCGGAGAGTTTATGTCAATATAGAACGTAACAGGGCAATCTTTAAAAGCATTTGCTCCTATAGATTTAATATTATAGAAAAACTCAAATTTGGTGAGGGAAGTACAGCCGGCGAAAGCATTATCGCCTATAGAGTTAAGATTAATGGAGGATAAAACTTCGGTAATGCCGGTACAATCCTGAAAAGTACCCGCCGCAATACCTTCGACAGCGGAAACGCCGCTCCAATCGGGTAAAATGAGTTTACCTTGAACATCTTTTGGACATTCAGAAATTTCAAATATCCAATCCTCATTTTGGGAAATTTTTAATACCGAGGTGGGGATAATTGGTGTATCCTCCGCAAATGCGGGTAGTACAATTGTGGGCAGTGCTGTAAGCATCATTGCAAATGCCAAAAACAGCGAAATTATTTTTTTCATATTTTCATCTCCTGATATTTAATATAAGCCGTATCTTTGACGGCAAAATTATGTATTACAGCCGTTCCGTTTACTGTAATAAAACGGAATGACTATCACCACCGAGAATCGGGGGTGCGACGGCGTTAGCCGACAAGATTTATTAAAAATATTATAACATATATGTTTTTTTACGTCAATAGGGCAAAAACGGCTAAAAAAATATGTTTTTTTGACTTTATTCTTGTTTTTACAAAATTATCCTCGACTAGTGTATAAAAAAGGTTAAGACGAAATTAAACTTTTTATTATATTTCTATTGTTTATCTTTTTTCGGCTTTTCACTTTTTTTCTCAATCTGTTTAACAACTTTAGCTATTTTCTGGTTTTCCTGACGTTTCAAGTATTGCTCGGCTTTACGTTTTGCGGCGATGTTGGCTTGCTCAATAAAAAATTCCTGTGAGCATAAAGGATTTTTAACATTTTGTTCTTTTTTTACATAATTACCGTCAGATAACATCATACGTCCTTTTACGTTATCTCTAAGCATAACAAGGAACATATTCATAATTTTATCGCTGATTTTCGGCGAAAGGATAGGTGTTGCAACTTCTATACGCCTTACGGTATTTCTTGTCATATAATCTGCAGAGGAAATATATATTTTTTTATCGTCACCTGTTCCGAATATATAAATTCTGCTGTGTTCAAGGAAACGTCCCACAATACTTGTTACCGTCACATTCTCGGTAACACCCGGTATTCCCGCAACAAGGCAACATATACCTCTTATAATCAATTCAACTTTTACCCCGGCTTGAGAGGCTTCAATGAGTTTGTCAATAAGAAATTTATCAGTAAGCGAATTCATTTTTGCACCCACATATGCAGAAAACCCTAATTTCGCCTGTGAAATTTCATAGTCTATCATTTTTGCAACATTACTGCGTAAATTAAGAGGTGAAACAAGTAAGTGAGAGAATTCGGGGTCATTATCGGGTTCTGCAACTGTAATGGTGGTGTTATCGGAAGTGTCTTTTATTGTCACGGTTTCGCTGTTTTCTGATATTTCCGATAAACCGGAGTTTTTTCCGTCAAAACCGCTGATTGTAGGTGTTTGGGTAACATCTTTTGTAAGCAATTTGAATAATTTCTCTGCATCTTTGCCTATCTCAAAATCGTCTGTTAAAAGGGAAAAATCGGTATAAAGCGTTGAGGTTTTTTCATTATAATTCCCTGTGCCAATTTGGGTAATATATTCAATTTGATTTTTTTTACGAACAGAAGTTATTAAAAGTAATTTAGAATGGACTTTATATTTTCGAGGTCCGTAAATAACCTTACACCCTGCGTGTTCGAGTTTCCTTGACCAGCCTATATTATTCTCTTCGTCAAACCTTGCTCTTAACTCAACCAAAACAGTAACATCTTTGCCGTTTTCAACTGCAGAAACGAGAGCATCTATGACTTTTGAATTTTTTGCAAGACGATAGAGTGTGATTTTAATGGATTTAACATTTATATCCGTTGCCGCTTCTTCAAGGAGTTTTATAAAAGGACGTATACTTTCGTATGGATAGCAAAGTAAAATATCACCTCTGCGTATTTGTGTCATAACAGAAGAGTAATTATTAATCATTGCAGATTGTGCTGGAACAGCTTTCGGAAAACGCATTTCAGGATTTTTATCTGTATCTTTAAGAGAAAATACCCACGAAAAATCCAAAGGGGAAGTGGTATAAAAAACCTGTTCCGTTTTTATCTTAAGAGGTAATTTTTCTATAAGAAAATCTAATGTATCAAGAGGTAAAGCCGTAAAAAGTTGTAGTCTTACGGGAGCTTGCTTTTTGCGTTTTTTCAGCATTTCTCCCATAAAGTCCCTGTAATCTATATCGTGGTCAAAGGATGCCTCTTCGGGTTCAAGGTCGGCGTTGCGTGTGATTTTAAATAATGTACGTCCTGTTATGTCATAGTTTTTAAAAACGCTGTCGGCATAACAAAGAATTAAGTCCTCTGCTAAAGCGAAACGTACTTCACCGTTCTCGGTGGGCAACAGAATAAATCGCTTGATATTCTCATCAACGGGAATAATGCCTACGGAAGATTTATCCTTTACGTTTAATTTTACACAGGCATACATCATTTTTTGGTTTAAGAATGGAAAAGGGTTGCCTTTACCTAAAACCATAGGTACTAAAAAGGGTTTAATTTCCTTTTTGAAGTATTTACGCAGAAATTCACCGTCTGTCTGTGTTGCATTTTCAACGGTTACATATTTTATATTATGTTCTTCAAGTTATTTTACAATATCTTCAAAAGCTTTATCTCGTTTATGTTCAAGTGCTTTTACTTTCAAAAAGATAGCATCAAGTTGTTCTCTTGCATTTTTATTTGTTTTATTATCAACGTTTTTAGAGTTTAAACGCATTTGTTCAAAGAGAGAACCAACCCTTACCATAAAAAATTCGTCAAGGTTAGTTTGAAATATAGAAAAGAATGTAAGTCGTTCCAATAAAGGGTTTGCTTTATCAATAGCTTCTTCCAAAACACGCTCATTAAATCGCAACCAAGATATTTCCCTGTTTTCATATATAATATTCATAAAATCACCTATATACAGTATTTGCTGATACCACTATACATTATAACAATATAAAATTTATTTGTCAATAAAAAAATCCGTATAGCCTTTTATTTTACTTGTTAATCAATAAAATTTAACATAAATTACTCATTACTGTATTTTTTCTGTGACATAAAATTTTTTGTGGAAAAAATACTTGCAACATATGTTTTTAAGTGTTATAATGTTGTTTCATATAAAATGGAGTTGCTATATAGTGGTTCGATTTTATAAAAGTCAAAGAAGTACATAAATGTAGTTTAATTAAGATATTATTAAGGTAGTATAAATGTCTGTAATAAAAAAAATATTTTCAAGTTTTTGGACGAGATTATTTGTTTCCCTTTTGGCAGTACCCTATACACTGATAATTTTAGTGTTGGCATATCGCTCAATATTTTACACCCTTGTTATTCCAAGCAAAAGTGAATTTTTGTTGTTAGCAATAGGCTTATCGTTATTTGTTTCGGTAACAATGATTTATACCCGTAAACAACTCATAACAGTAATAATAAGTATAGTGTTAATGTTTATAACGTTGCCGATAATATTATTCTGGCTCGGGGAATGGGTTTTGATAATACCTATTGCAGCAACGGCTTTGATTATATTCCTCATAAGCGGTGCAAGTGAACGTACTAAAACGATTTTCGGAGCTTTATTACTCTTATACTATATTATAGGTGCATTGATATATTATCTTGTTACCACTCTCTTTGCGTCTCACGTTTATCAAATTACAACAGAAAAAGATATTGTTTCCCAAAGCGGTATATATCGTGTGTATGTAAAAGATGCTCCCAACTCTACTGTGGGTACTGAAGTTATGCTTGAACCGAACGATAAAGATATTGATAATAAAATATTATTATTCAGAATAAAAGGTTATCAGCACAGGATTTATGTGGATAATGCTTTAAATCGCAAACCCGCAACTGAACTCTCTTTAGAATGGCAAACACAGACAAGAGAGGAATGTATAAGACAAATGCTTGAAAAATCACCGCTCTTGGAATTTGATTTAGACGAAAAACAATATGAGGCAATAGGTGTTAAACCTACAATAAAAGTAAAAGATGAAGACGGCGATACCGTAACAGAGAAAAATCCCGTTTATCTCAAAGATTTAAACGCAAAACAATTAGATGCTTTGGATATACCGAAAAAAGGTGATGTTCTCTATATTGACGGTAAGATTTGGTTTAGATATATCTCTGCGGTGGTGGAAAAAAGATTTGAACTGACTAACAGAGAATTATTCTTACACAACAGTATGTAAAATTAAGCTCTTTCTAATACTGTATTATCCAAAAAAGAGGTGATATGTTTGATATTAAAACTCGACCCCATATTCAAAGAGTATTATTGGGGCGGTGTTGCTTTGAAAGAAATGTTTTCCGAGCAATTACTGAATTATTATGAGAAATCGGGAATGTTTTCCGAAATACCCCGATTAGCCGAAGTGTGGGCTTTTGCTTGTAATATGGACGGAATATCAAGATTTTCACCTGCCCCGAAACCTAAACCCTCCGGGGATATTATGACGTTGAGTTTAAGCAGCCGCAGTCGTATTAACTTATTCGGTTCTGCTTATAAAGGCTATTCTGATTTTCCCTTTCTTGTTAAATTTATGGATATTGCAATGAATTTGCCCTTACAGGTTAATCCCGATGATGAGTTTGCATATATCAACGAACACCAAAAAGGGCGAACAGAGATTTGGCATATTCTTGATTGTGGTGAAGATTCCGAGATTATTTTCGGATTTAACAAAAAAATTTCACCTGAAGTGTTTAAAAAAGCATTATCTGACAATACTGTAACTGAATTACTTCGGAAAATTAAGGTAAGAAAAGGTGATACTTTTTCCATTCCCCCGGGTACGGTGTATTCAATAGGTAAAGGTATAACCTTGGTAAGTATTCAGGAAAGCTCGACTGCTTTTTATACTGTTTATGATTATAACAGAATAAATGAGATAGGTTTACCGCGGCAATTACAATTGGACAAGGCTTTACAGGTAATCAATTATGAACCGACTGAAGATTATCTGCCCTCTGCTCCTCTTGACGGAATTGTTACATTAAACCAAACAGAAAAATATACTTCTAAAATACTTACTGTTACGAATTTTCATACAATCACCTTAAGAGGAGATAGTTTCCATAATGTTTTGATATTAGACGGTATCGGAAATATCTCTGATATTGATGAGATGTTACCTGTTAAAAAAGGGGATAGTTTCTTTATTCCGGCTTGTGATGCAAATTATACCCTTTACGGTGATATGAAAGTGCTTATAACGCATATATAAATGAGGAAAAAATGGACGTAAATAAAAAAAATAATGTGCATAAAAATAACAAAAACGTAAAGAAATACATTTTGATAACTTCCTGTAGTCTTGCAGGTGTTGTGATATTGACATTTGCGGGATATGGTGCATTTAAAATAATACAGGATTTCGGCGATATTAAAAAAGAAAATCCTGTTGCAGAGTCAACAACTACTACCTTGCTTACAACGACTGTTGCTGAAACAGCACCGCTTTTGTGGTGGGAAACAAATTCCTTTGAGGAACTCTCAACAGACCCCGAACTTAACGGTAAAGACGATTTGCATAATGGTGATTTAATACTTGTAAATGCCGGTTGGGCATATTGCGGTGACAGCTCGGATATTTCAATTATATATGATTTTCGTGAAGGAGCCCCTTATAGCGTAAGAGACAGAGAATGTAAATTGCGTTTACCTGTAATATACAATCTTAACGATATGATGACGGAGTTTAATGCGGCAACGGGTTTAAATAATGTTTTTGTTGAGAGTGCTTTCAGAACCAAGGAGCGTCAGCAGGAATTATATGACAACGGAGACCCCAATCTTGTTGCTAAACCGGGATTTTCCGAACACGAAACAGGGTTTGCTTTTGATTTGGCTTTAC
>JAISIJ010000140.1 GCA_031262245.1 Oscillospiraceae bacterium
TTACTCATGTTGCCTATACTATTTTGATTTACTTACGGGGCTTTTCCAATTTAGGACGATATTACTTGTAATTTCAGCAATTCCGTTTGTAACTTCTTTTTGTAACGACTGGAATAACAAATATATAATGCCGCTGTCTGTAAGAACCGGTATTAGTAAATATTGTATTTCAAAAATGATTGTCGGATTTATATCATCTTTGTCAGTTACTTTTATCGGATTATTCCTTTACATTTTTATCCTTGCGATTAAAGTGCCGTTTTACAATCCCTCCAGTACTGAAGAACTTGTAACAAATAATGTTTTCTTAGATTTATTCGGCGACATCGGTACATTCTCTCTCTTTGCAGCTTTTTGGTTTAGTTTTGCACTGATGTTGTCGGCATTATTGCCGAATAAATTTTTAGCTTCGGCAGCTTCGTTTATAGGCTTTTATTTATGGGATGTAGTAATAGCGTTTTTACCCTACGATATTTCAAAATATATAGATACAAGAGCTTTGTCAAGGTTTGACTATTCATATTCAGTATTAGGAATCTCTTATACTTGCTTCTTTTTTATCGTTATATCTGCTGTCTTCGGCTTATTTTTCTATAATATCGTGAAAAGGAGGTTGGGAAATGAACTTGTGTAAAATTGTTTTTCATATTGCAAACCAAAACTATCGCAAATGGATAACGAACTACCGAATATGGATATTGTTTATAATACTTGCCATATTTGTCAGAAACTACACTCAGGAAATTATGAATTTTGCAGAATTGATGAATTTGAAGTCTTCACCTTGGCTTTTCCCTTTTTTAACAGGACAAAATTATTCTAAAATTTTTATTTTCATCGGAATACTTTTGCTGTTTTGTGATGCTCCGTTTATTGATAAATCGCAGCCGTATCTGATAATCCGAAGCGGCAGAAGAAAATGGTGTACAGGTCAAATTATTTATGTTTTCGGTGCAACACTTTTCTATTTTGCATTTATGCTTATTTTAAGTATACTTTTGAATATTAATCATTTGGAATACAATTCGGATTGGGGAAAAGTCATAGGCACAATCGGAAACGGCTTGGCGTTAGACTTTGCAAGCCGGAATGTAAGTATAAACTGGACTGTAATCAATTATTTCACCCCGATTACAGCTATGTTTTATTCGTATTTACTTTTAAGTTTAGGCGGAATTTTTATCGGAATGATTTTATTTTTTACAAATATCTTAACTGAAAATAAAGTTTTTGGATTTATAATAGCAAGTTTCTTTGTTTTCTTGGAATTTATAGGTAAATTATTCCCGAAAATACTTTGGATTTCGCCGATTTCGTGGGTTGATCTTAACAATATAGACTTAGACGGAATAAGCGGAAAACCCAATATAACATATATTTTAGTGATGTTTTCGATTCTGATTTCTGCACTTATTATCGGTTCGATAATTGCGGTCAAAAGAAAAGAAATCGAAGTAAACGCTGAAATATAAATTAAAATTACAAAGGAGAAAATCATATGATACAAGTTAAAAATTTAAACAAATCTTTCAAAGAAGCACGAGTACTTAAAAATATAAATTTGTCTTTTGAAAAAGGAAAAATTCACGGACTTATCGGCAGAAACGGGTCAGGTAAAACAATGCTTATGAAGTGTATTTGCGGCTTTGTTAAGCCAACTTCGGGGCAAGTAACAGTAGACGGAAAAATTATCGGGAAGGATATTGACGTTCCTGAAAATATCGGAATAATTATCGAATCTCCCGGATTTTTAGCGAATTGCAACGGATATAAAAATCTGCAACTTTTAGCAATGATAAAAAATAAAATTCGAGAAGAAGATATTATCAAATCAATTAAATCTGTCGGTCTTGACCCTAAAAGTAAAAAGTGGGTAGGTAAGTATTCTCTCGGAATGAAGCAGCGACTCGGAATTGCACAGGCAATGATGGAGAACCCCGATATTCTTATACTTGACGAGCCGATGAACGGACTTGATAACCGCGGTGTTGAGGATATCAGAAGAATCTTGTTATCCCTCAAAGAAAAAAACAAAACTATTATTTTAGCAAGTCACAATAAAGAGGATATTTCCGTTCTCTGTGATACGGTTGTTGAAATGGACAACGGCGAAATAATTTCAAAGTAACAAAAAAGAGCAGTATGTTTAATACTGCTCTTTTTGTTTTATTTTTCTATCGGTATAAATACGTCGGCATGAAAGAAATTATCTTCTTCGTAAAAATCTATTATTCCGTTGTATTTTTCTATAATATCTCGAATTGATTTTATACCGAAACCGTGATTTACTGCATCTTTTTTTGTAGTTTCTAAATCAGGATTTGCATTTAACACAGAAGACAAAATTTTGTTTTTTATCAAAATCTTCATATATGATTTTTCTTGTGAAATAATTAACTGAATTCTTGAATCGGAAATTTCAACACTTGCTTCTATTGCATTGTCAACTAAATTCATAATAATAATATTAATTTCAGTATCGCCTAAAATATTTATTTTATCGGCAATTAAGAAACCGAAATCTATATTCTTCTCTTTACAAAACTTAACCTTAGCATTAAGAACAGCATTCAGCATATCAAAATCCGTGTTAGACAAAAGGTTATCTGAAATTGTCTTATTGCCCAATTCAATGGCTTTTGAAACTTCTCCGACAGAAATAAGCTGGTTAATGCCGGTCACATATGTCTTCATATCGTGTTTTATTTTTCTTATCTCTTCATAGTTTTCTTGGATTATATTGACAGAATTTCTCTGTTTTTCAATGTGCTGTGCAATTAATAACAACTCGGATTTCTTTATATTTTCTTTGCTTAGATGAATAACAAGTGGTAATATTGCAATGTTAATAAATATCATACCCGACAGCAGAACGAAAAATTTCATTGTTGTCTTCGGAGAAATTTCAGGACTTATTAGTAAGACCCCGTTATATATGATGAAAGTGCTTATAAAAAACAAAAGAACAATCATTAATTCGTTTTTAGAAATTTTTATTTTATATTTTCGTTTCAACATTACTGCCAACATAACAACAATAAGATATATAACTTCAGAATATACATCCACCGAAATTCGCAACGCATTAGAACCGTATCGCATCTCCATCATATAAACTCCCGAAACAATAGATATTATATTAAGCATAACAAAATTTATAATTAAAATAATTAAGATATTCAATAAAACACAAATAGAGTTTCTTATAATATTTTTTGATAAAAAAAGATATGAATAAAGACTGCATAAAGAAAAGTTAATTAAAATTAATACGGTTTCAAAACCTATTCTTTCGATAAATAAGATATTGTTAATCAACAATAAAGAAAATAAAATGCTTGAATGTATGAACAAGTTTTTATTTCTCTCTTTATCTCCTATAAAATTGTTAAGAAAAAATACAGTAATAAAACATTCAAAAACACAAACAGGTATCTCCGCTAACCTATATATCATAACTTACCCCTTAAACCATCAAAAAAAATTTCTTTTATTTTTTTTCGTATACCCTGCTCAATGGTATAATCTTTTGATTATCTAATATAATATTATTCTTTTCTAATTTATAAATTTTACTGCAATTCACAAGAAAACTTTTGTGTGAACGCAAAAAATTAAAATCTGTTAATTCTTTCTCAATCAAGGTTAATGTTTTTCTCGTATAATAACTTTGTGTATCGGTATGCACAATGGATGTATTTTTCATTACTTCGATATAGTAAATTTCAGAAGTATTTAATTTTACAACTCCTTCTGATGTGTTGAACGAAAAAACGTAACTGCGTTTGTGTAATTCTTTCATAGTTCTTTTCAAAAGCGGCTCTAAGTCCGAATTAATTTCGTCTTTACGCAAAAAACTGAAAGGTGTGTATTCAAACGATTTGAACACAAAATTATTGTGCATAGAAGTAAATATAATTAATGTGTCTTTGCTTTTTTTATTCAAGTTTTCAGCAACGCCGAAGCCGTCTGTTTCCGGCATTTCTATGTCAAGAAATACAGCATCGTAAATGTCATCGGATAAGATAAATTCAGAACTTTCCGAAAATGTTTTTATATCAACCTCTATATCTTGTTCTTTGAAAAATGTAAGAAGTGTATCATAAAATTTCGATGAAAATACCGTATCATCATCACATATTGCCAACTTAAACATAATGTGAATCCTCATCTTTTGACCGATTCAAGTCAAAGATTTTTCTTTTTATCTAAATATACAAATTAGTGGTTAGTGATTAGTGGTTAGCAGCCCACGCATTGCCACAGAGTACAAAATACAGAACACAGAGTACAGAACCGGTG
>JAISIJ010000143.1 GCA_031262245.1 Oscillospiraceae bacterium
AAAACTCTTTATATAACAAGGGAGAAACGTTATGGATGACTCCTCTAACGCAAGTGTCGCAAAACGCAAGAAAATTACACAAATTCTTGCCGAAGAAACCGGTGGGAAAAGTTATAAAGCACATAAATACAGCCTTGATTCCGACAGAGGCACATTAGACTATGACGAAACGCAGAACAGCACTTTTGTTTGGAAAAGACATGGCGAAACTGAACAAGTAACGGGTTATAGAAATTTACGTTCCTTAGCTAATAAACTTGCCGAACGCGAAGAACAAATATTAACTTATTTTCTTGACGGTTCACGACACGTTTATAAAGTTGATGATGTTGCTTATATGGCCGGGAAAGATAAAAGCGTAATATATCCTACAATTGCAGGACAAGTCGGTGTCGGAATATGTAAACGTGATAACAAACGTTTAGTGCGTGAAAGCTTTGAAAAAGAAATTGTTATATCAATGCCGATTATTGCTGACGCTAATCGTAAAAGCGGTTTTTGGGAATCTTTAACTACTAAACTTAATAATAGTAATGAATTACAACGCCTTATACGCAGTGGATGGAAATTTTCTACCCCTATACCATATGATATAGAGCAAGATGACCGAAAATTCGAAGACAGAGGTACTGCTCGTATTCAAGCAGCAATGATTGAACACGAAAAGAATATGGTAAAAGCCCTTGTGCGTCAAGGTAAATTAAATCAAGACAATTATCTTGTAAAAGACGGCTCGCTTGAATATCGTTTGACAAAATCTGATAAAGACGATGAGAAATCGTTTCAAACATTCAAACAGAACTATAACTGGGTTATAGGATTATCCAAAAGGTTTAATCCGGAATCGTGTTTTGAAAAAGGTAAGGCAAATGCAGGATTTATTGCTGAATTGCCTTTATATCACAGAACCCCTGTTGCTTGTTTCGGAAGTGAAAAAGAACCCCTCTCATTTGCTGTTTGGTATGTTCGTTTGAGAGAACAAACAAAAACTCGTTCTCCTTTTGACGGGGTCATAAAAGTTGAAAAAATTCTTGTAAGAGATGATGAGATACGAGACGGTATGAATACAGACCTCGTTGACCGACTTAGTGCATTAATTATCAACGAACGAAATCCGACTTGCTATGGTTCGGATACAAGATGGGCAAACCATATTTATCCTGTGTATCTTACGGAAAGTTTCGTAAAATCACAATATCTCAGTACAGAAAGCTTTTTACACCTGTTTTAAGGAGAATAACGATGAATAAAAATAAACTAATAGGCAGAGTTATTGCTACAGAGAAAAATCCGACTACAATTGATAATTTTTATTTTTGGACAAACTCGGATACAAAACTTAACGCATTTGATATTGTAAAAGTTGAGAGAGAAAATGGAACAAATACCTATGGTGTTATCGAAAGTATTTCTCATATAACCGATGCAGCAAGTTTTTTAACAGACTTTATATCCAGCGATTTTGGCGATGTAGACGTTATAGAACCGACATATAGGGTAGGAATGAACTATGCTCGGGCAAAAGTTTCTTACAATACGAAAAATGATTACACTCCTGTGCATAATAATTCAAAAGTCTATCTTGCAACTGCAGAAGAAATAACCTCTGCTCTTGGCTTAGATAATATTGAAAATCCACTTGTATGTGGTTCTTTGAAAATGTATGAAGGTACAGAATTTGAGGTTACTTTGCCTGTAAATCTGAATTCGAAATTTTTGTTAGGCTCTGAAGGTGCACATTTAAATATATCCGGTATATCCGGCCTTGCTGCTAAAACATCATACGCTATGTTTTTAATGAAATCAATTCAAGATACGTTTTCAATTGCGTCTGATGACGAAGATAGCGTTGCTTTTGTTATGTTTAACGTTAAAGGTCGTGACCTTATGGCGATAGATTCTCCTAATGCAGAACTTGACGAAGAAACAAAATCTGCATATGAAAATCTGGGTCTTACAACAACTCCTTTTAAATCCGTTAAATATTATATTCCTTTTTCGGATTCAAAATCAAATAAGCAAAGCACATATCTTTTACAAGACGATATTAAAAGCTACATTGATTGCGGAAAACTTAAGAAATATAAATATGTTTATGAGGATGATAAAGAAAGCATCGAAATGATGTTTTCCAACGTTGAAGACCCTACTCAAACAATGGAAGCTATTGTAAGCAAAGTTATTGACGAAACCGATCCAGATTTCAAAAATTTAAAAACGTGGGGAGCATTTTTAGAAACAGTAAGTGAAAATTCTCAAAAAGGTTCTAATGGTTCTAAAGGCGAAATATCAGTATTGAGTTGGCGAAAATTTAAAAGGATAGTAAATAAGGCAATAAAAAGTGATGATATGTTTGCTAACCGTGTTGAATATGATAAAAGCGAATGTCGTCTTGCAGAAGAACTCAAATCCATAAAAAAGAATGAAGTTCACGTCATAGATATAGCTAAATTGCCGGAAGATAAGCAGGCTTTTGTGTTCGGCGATGCGGTAAAAACTATTTACAATCTTCAACTCGGTGAATATGAGGGTGAAAACGATGTAAATCCTCCTAAAAAAATCGTTGTATTTATAGATGAGTTAAATAAATATGCCTCAACAGAAGTTCCTAAGAGTTCTCCGATATTACGTCAGATATTAGATGTTACCGAGCGTGGACGTTCTCTTGGCGTGGTTCTCTTCGGAGCAGAACAATTTCGTTCGGCAATTCATAAAAGAGTTACCGGCAACTGTGCAACACACGCATATGGTCGAACAAACACAATTGAAACAAGCACCGGGGATTATAAAAGTTTGCCGGAAACTTATCGGAATATGCTGACGCGTCTTTCACAAGGAGATTATCTTATTCAAAACCCTGTATTCCGTTCGTTGCTTAAAATAAAATTCCCAAAACCAATATACAAGCAGTTTAAATAAGAGGTAAAGATATGGCTGAATATACGTTCGGTGCGAATATAATCGAAAATTTAACAACAGGTATGTATCGGGATTCAAAAGTTATTTACAGGGAGTATATTCAAAATGCTTGTGACCAAATAGACCAAGCTGAAAAAGACGGAATTTTACGTCCGAGGAATCCTAATACCCAAAAACCTGATTTAGGCGAGGGAGAAATTAATATATGGCTTGAATCGGAAAATCGCAAAATCACTATTGAAGATAATGCAACAGGTATCCGAGAATCGGATTTCCAACGTATTCTCGGTAATATTGCTGATTCTGATAAAATTTTGGGCGAAAATAAAGGGTTCAGAGGTATAGGTCGTCTATGCGGCTTAGCTTATTGTCATAAACTTGTATTTACTACAAGATACAGCGATGAAGATATTGTTTCAGTAATGTCCTGTGATGCCAAGAAAATGCGAAAGATGATAAATGATGCAAATACTAAAATTCAAAAGTATACTGCACTTGATGTTCTTCAAGCAACGACAGAGTTCTCTCAACGAAAAGCTACGTCAGATGACAAACCGCATTTTTTCTGCGTTGATTTAATAGACATTAATGAAGAAAATGAAGAATTATTCGGCGGAAACAATAGCGATAATCAAGAGCAGATTATGAATTATCTGTCATTTACTGCACCTGTAGATTATGACGGAAATTTTATGTATCGTAAAGAAATTTACGAACACGCTAAATCGCTTGGGGTTAAGATAGATGTTTATAATATTAAAGTTAATGGACAAGATATTTTTAAACGATATAAAACACACTTCAAAACACGAAATGGTAATGACGATGTTTTCGATTTAGAATTCAAAGAGTTTTACGACAGCAAGAATAATCTGATGTTTTGGCTTTGGTTTGGCAAATGTTCTTTTAAAGCTGCAATAGATAAAAAAGAATTGAGTCGCGGTTTACGTTTGCGTAAAGAAAACATACAAATCGGCGAACGAGAAACTTTACGTGATATGTTTACTCGTGACGGAAGAGGCAACAGCTATTTCATCGGTGAAATTTTTTGTATATCTCCGGATTTAGTTCCGAACACACAGCGAGATTATTTTAATGAAGACCCGGTTCGCATAGATTTTGAACATAAATTAAAAGATTATTTTAATAATGAACTTCATGATGTATATTATGAAGGGTCTGATATTAACGCAACTATAAAGAAAGTAAAAAATTACAGCGAAAAATTAACCGAATTCAATAAAAAAGAAGAAGAGCAAAGTTTTACGAGCGACGAAGAGTATGAACGTGAAAAAACTGCACTTGAAGCACAAAGACGAGAAGTTGAAAAAGCAAAAGAAAAACTCGACAAAAAAATCGAAAACCCTAAATCAAACGTTGTTGCTCAAATTATAAAACGTCGTGAAAGTGAAATTCAAAATCTACCGATAACGCTTAATACACTTACCACAATTGAATCGCCTGATGTAAACAATTCTACTGAAAACTCCGAAAAACAGCCTGAAATATACAAAGCTAAAAAGAAATATTTAGTTGACAGGCTATTCCCTGACAAAAGTAAAGCAGAACGAAAACTTTTATCGGGGCTATTAGATAAGATTTTTATCATTATTCAAAAGTCTACGGATGCAAAGACTTCTGAAAAAATCATCACAAAGATTAAGGAAGAACTCAAATGAGTAGTCGAAAGGTGCTTCTTTTAGAGCCGAATTATAAAAACAAGTACCCTCCTATGGAATTAATGAAACTTGCAACATATTATCGCTGTCGCAAAGATGATGTTCGGTTTTACAAAGGTGACCTCAAAACTTTTTCGGCAAGACTTTTGTTTGAAGAATATTTTAGTAAATTAGATAAAACAGAGGGTGTAGAAGAAGTAATATACAATTACGTCTTAAAAAGAGGAGCAGATGACATAATTGAATATATTAAAACAGGTAAACATTCTCCGATTGAACTGATTGTTAACTTCTCGCAATTATCAAGTAATATAACCGAATGTGATATAAATGATATTTTATCAGAATTAAGTAATTATCGTAATAGGTATAAAAGCGAAGACTATCCTAAATTTGATGTAATTTGCGTTACAACGCTTTTTACGTTTTACTGGAAAGAAACCATTGACACAATATTATTTGCAAAAAAACTTTGTAAATCTAAAGGTAATGTTTACGTCGGAGGAATAGCCTCTACCCTTGTTCCTGAATACATTAAGCAAGAAACCGGCATATCACCACATATAGGTCTTCTTGATAAACCCAACGCTTATGATTCTGACGAAAAAGGAAAAGTAATTATTGACGAATTGCCACTCGATTACTCAATTCTTGATGAAATAGATTATCATTATCCTACTGAAAATGCGTATTTTGGTTATATGACAAGAGGGTGTGTTAATCATTGTGCATTTTGTGCCGTCCCGAAGTTAGAGCCAAAATACTGCGATTATTCCGGCATAAAAGCTAAAATCGAAAAAGTCAAAGATTGTTTCGGAGCAAAAAAAGACTTATTACTTATGGACAATAATGTCTTTGCGTCAAAATGTTTTAACAAAATAATTGACGAAATTATAGATTG
>JAISIJ010000172.1 GCA_031262245.1 Oscillospiraceae bacterium
ACGGTTATTCATCTAGGCAAGTACGGTTATTCATCTAGGCAAGTACGGTTATTCATCTAGGCAAGTACGGTTATTCATCTAGGCAAGTCGAAAAATGTAAACTTAAGAAACATAAGGCAGAATGCTGAAAAATTCCTTCGACATAATTCGCGAAAACAAAGTATTAAAACAAGGATAAACGAAAACAAGGTTTGAAACCGACATGTCTACGCGTTGCATATCCATGTCTCTTCCCCTGGCGATATATTTTAGTTAAGCGCTCACTAGGGTGCCTGTGGATATCTGTGGATAACTTTTTTGGGAAATATAATTGATTTTGCCCACTTGGGCAAAATGGCACATTTCGTTGAACTCAACAAAATGGATTTTGCAAAATCTGAAAAAACGTTATAATGAATTTGCCGATAGTTTCAAAATTTTTGTCATAGTCCTTTATCTCCTAGATTTTTCTAGGAGTTTATTTTTTCTAGAAAAAAACGTATAATTAATCATGGCATATCTATCTCCAAGGTTGTCACAAAAAAATAATTTTACGCTTGGCCAAAAAAATGCGCTTAGAATTCGTTTCTAGCGCATTTAATATTTAGATATAAAATTAGACACAAAAACAAATGATGGCTCATATTGGGCCAAAAACTCCTATAAAACGCAACGATATAAATTAAGCTAGCATAACATTTAAAATTTCTTTAAGCTGATCGATAGTTAAACCAGTAAATTTTGAAATTTTCCTGACATCCATTCCATCTTCAGCCATGCGTCTAGCCATATCTATACGCTCTTGTGTGCGGCCTTCTGCTCGTCCTTCCTCAACAAAAAGCCCAAAAATTTTCGACATCCTCATCGCTCTCCTTATTTCATTCAATTTTTGATTATCCTTCACAAATTTTTCTGCTAACAGCCCTAAGGCTCCAAGGACTTTTGATTGACTTGCTTCCTCGGTGATGTCGCGTCCTAATTTGACTGATTCTTCAATGATTTCAAGCTTGCTAAGCCTCGATCGCGTCAACGGCAACAATGCAATCGTTATCATGTCTTCGTGCGTTAGTGACTCGCCTGAATCCATTTTTGCCTTAATTTTAGCAAATTCTGCGTCGCCATCAAAATTTGTCATATAAAACGCGTTAGCCTGGTATTTTAGCGCGTCAAAATCAAGGTTTATCGGCGCATTTTCAATTCCTGCCGTATAGACTATTATAGTCTTAATTGGCATCTGATATGTGTAAGTTAAGTAAGCGTCAGTCAAATAAAATCTGAACAGATCGGATTTTTTGTTTGTAGTTTGAAATTCAAAATGAACCATCGAATTTTCTTCGGTCGTGAAAACTAAATCAGCAAATAATCGCTTTTCTTTGAGATGAATAACTTCAGTTTTCAGCGGTTTTACTAGTTTTTCGTGGATTCCGAAAAATTCTGCTGCTCCGTCTCGAAAAAATTCGGTAATGCATTTCAGCAACACATCTTCGTATTTTGGCCGTCTTTCGTTTTGAATCAAAGCAGCCCCCTTTGCCTTTTTCGAATTAATTATAATCTAAAAATAATTATATGTAAACTATCGTCCTATATTTTTTCTGTCTCATTTCGCTCAAATCTGTCTTCTTTGCAATTTTCAAGATGCTTGCGAACTGCTTCGGTAATGCATTCTAAAATTTTTGAACCAGGCAAGCCTTTTTCTTTCATTTCATCACTTCTTTTATTAAACTTATTTACTATAAAATCTTCAATCTTTTTTCTTTACTCTCATCGTTTTTTAGATTAAAAAAAGTTCTTTAATTAATCAAAATCCTATCTAAGAAGCAATTTTGGAAATATTGAAATTTGAATTTAAAAAATTAGGAATACATTTATCAAAATCCCATTTCTCAAAAAGAAGTTTCATCTTGCAAACCAGCGATGCCTTAAAGTTTCGTTGCCAAAAGCAAAACCTGTAGCGATGTGATTGACAATAAACTTGAACGAAGTACTACCTATGGAAGTTAAGCGCTACATCAAAAACATCACACGCCCCCCATCCATCCATATCTTTGCAATCTAAGAAGTGGTTCTTGCCCCACTACCGTTAAAATGAGCTACATTAGGCCTGTGAGAGATGCGAAAGCTAGTCAAGAGCGTACCACAACAAATAACACCTAATCACCTTATGGCACTCACTTGAGTATTTCGCTCAACTTTCCCCTAAAGGGGAACCCAAGGTAAAAGCGCTACTAATCCCCCTATAATCCCCCATGTGGGATACCTAATATATTTACATCCTTTTATATCCATTTAAGTAATATATATCCATTAATCCTTACATTTAATTCTATATGGTTTTAAGGTCTCATTTTGCCCCACTAATTTCAAAAGTATAATTTCATAGTTTTACTGCTAGAGAGGAAATTTGACCCCTTAAATAGGCCTTAAATTTAATCCTACGTATAAATTTATCTTTTGTGCAGAATGCACAAAACTAAGACTAAAATTTTGTTAATTGTTTTTTTATAAAAAGCTTGAATTTATTTGCAAGTATGTATGCAAATATGATATAATATATGTATTGAAATAAGGAGGAAAATTATGGTTGCTATAAAGCCTATTCAACTTAGAAATAATTGCAGAAAAGTTTGCGATATAATGCTGTTCATAAATAACGAAAATGGGACGATATGACATTTGAACTTGTGCCCGTCCAAAAGGACGAGAAGCAGATACTTGCCAATCTGCTCGAGAAATACAACTACGAGTTTTCACAGTACGACTTGCGCGACGTGAATAAGCTTGGACTGTATGGCTATGATTATCTGGACAGCTACTGGACGAAGCCAAGTCACTTTGCGTTCTTCATTGAGGTTGACGGCAATCTTGCCGGATTCGCGATGGTGAGTGACAAACTCGTTGCTGCGTCGCTGAAATCAGATTACAGCTTGGCTGTGTTCTTCGTGGTGCATAAATATAGGCGGCACGGAATCGGCAAAAATGCGGCATTTAAACTGTTCGATATGTTCAGTGGAATATGGGATGTGTGCTTGTATCCGCGCAATACACCATCTGTTCACTTTTGGAATAAAGTTGTGCCTGTGTATACTCACGGTAATTACAAGTTGTACGAAAGCTGCGAAGGCGCAGATGTTGGAGACGGCACTTTAGGCGATGTTTTCCATTTCAGCACAGATAGAGAGTCAACTTAACTTCACCAATATCTGGTCTGCAGCCCATTGTACCTTGAAAACTGAAATCAATCATCTTGAGCAAAAACAATTGATAAGTGATTTAGTATTTTTGACAGAATCTGATAGAATTTTACATTTTGAGTTCCAAAGCACAAACAAAAAATCAGATTTAATGCGATTTTTATTAAGCGACAGCTATTTAGCGTATACTTACGATAAGCCGATAGATACTTTAATTGTGTATACCGGCGAAATTGATAAGGCAAACACTAGCCTTGATTTTGGGTCGGTAAAATATGGCGTAAAAGTTTTTTATATGAGCAATTTTGACGGCGATAAGAAATTTGTCGAAATTGACAAAAAAATCAAAAATGGTGATAATTTATCGTGCGAAGACATGGTATCAATAGCCTTTTGCCGCTTATGAAAATAAGCTGCAGCAAACCGGAAATTATCTCAAAAAGCATAGATTTTGCCGTTAAAATTAATGATGAACCGGCACAATCAAAAGTTTTAGGGACGCTGATACTATTTGCAGAAAAATTTATATCAGATGAAATCAAGCTTGACGAAATGAGGAGGAGAATATCTATGACAAAAATTGCGCAAATGTTCGTTGAAGAGGGAATTGAAACAGGCATCAAAAGAGGTGTTACAAAAGGTAAAGTTGAAGACATAATCGGTATGTATCATGAAGGAATTGAACTTAAGATTATAGCTAGAATTGTAAAAATGAATATATTTGAAGTTCAAAAAATAATTAACGAAAAAAGCTAATATTTGCAAAAAATGAAAATGTAATACAAAGCAAAAAAGATTAAGTAACTTTTTTGTTTTTGAATTTTAAGAGGTAAAAAATATGAAGAATATTTATGATGTAAACAATATTCGTGATAAAGCTTGTCATATTGCAAAAAATCATGGCGTTAAAAAACTTTTTCTTTTTGGCTCATATGCTCGTAATGAAGCAACAGAAAAAAGCGATATTGACCTTGTAATCGATAATTGCGAGCCTGATTCATTATTTGGTTTGTCAAGCCTTAAGATTGATCTAGAAAATAGCTTGAAAAAATCTGTAGATATTTTGAGTGAAAGTTGCTTAAAACCTGAATTTGCTAATGCTATAAAAAACGACAGGGTGATTTTTTATGATGAAACCGAATAGAGATTTTTATTGCTTGAAAGAAATAATCGGCTATTGCGACAAAATACAAAAAATTTTAAGTAAATTTAATTCGAATTATGAAATATTTTTAAATTCGCTTGAGTATCAATACTCAATTTCTTTTTGCATATTCCAAATTGGTGAGTGCTGCAATTCTTTATCCGATGAATTCAAAAATACTCACACGCACGTTGAGTGGCGCGTAATAATTGGTATGAGAAACATTATTGTTCACGATTATGGAAATGTGGATTTAAAAAAGGTATGGAATACAGCAATTTATGACATACCGGAACTGAAAAATAATTGTGAAGAAATGCTATGAATAAACAAAAAAGAGGGTTAGTCTTTTTTGCTCGAAGAAACAAGAGAATTAACCCATTTTATAAAATTTTTTCTGCAGCCTTTATATGCCCCCGGGCACGTTATGTCATGTGCGGGGCAATGAGCGCAAATAGTCTCTATTAGGTCGCAATATAAAGTGTCTTTAGGCTTGTAATTTTGTATCCACTTATCCAAATTAGACAGACTCTGCTTGTCAGCGCCCTCAACTTCAGAAGGAGCGAGGGATATTGTGGAGGGAGTATAATCCTCTAAATCCAAAATATATTCAGGCGTTGTGTGAAGAACTTTACAAATTTTTATAAGACGAGTAGCCGACATATTAGCTATACTCCCGTTTTCGTATTGGTAATACGTTTTCGAAGAAATGCCGATAAGTTCTGCAAGTTTTTCGCCACTAATGTCTAACTCTTTCCTACGAAGTCTCATGCGTTCTCCTGGATGCATATAATCTCTCTTTCCTTAAATTGTTTACAATAATATTATTTATCTACTAATAAATGGAAATAAAAAGTCAAAAGAGACACGAAAGAGTCCCTTTCGGCGTATTCCCTGCGGATCGCAGGAGGGTATGGTGGGGGGAATAGAGGTCAGGATTATGTATTCTAATTTTGTTCCACTACTGGAATAATATTTACATCTGCCCTTCTCGTCAAGTCAAAGTTAAACTTCGTTTGAAATGTTTTTTCATTGTGGCAATGTAGACATAATAACTGTAGGTTATCCCAGTTTAAGGTAATGTCTGGGTCGTCGTTATTCTCTGGTGTTATTGGTATTATATGGTCAACAATGGACTTGCCCCGTATTAGCTTACCACATGCGTTACAACGCATCTTGTGAGCTTCACGAAAGGCATTGCGTAAGCGTTCCCATTTGGGGCTTGAGTAAAATTTCACTTGCCATTTGTAAAATTCTGGGGAACAAGTACGTCGAAAAGATTCTTTGTTCATGTGAAACTCCGGAGTGTATAATAAGTGTAAATGGTACTACCATTCGCTTTCAGCGACGCGAGGTAGAGAAGTGGCCATCTCGGTGGCTTCATAGGCCGCAGACCACAGGTTCAAATCCTGTCCTCGCACCCAAGATTCATCATATTATCCTCCATTTATGTCATGCTACTGTCAAAATGCTACTCATCTTGGTGTCGGGCCAAGGGATGGGTAGCATTTATTGTAGATTGGAAAGCTTACAGCTTAGCATACATGCAATATTCAATAGACGTTCCGTCTTTTGCTTTCTCAGGTTTGCTATATATCTTATGCCATAATCTCGACTTGTCGAGGTTGACCATCCTCCTATCAAAGCTATCGCTTTTCTTGCCAACTTTGGTTACGTATGCCGTATCACACCAATTTACGGCCAACCTAATAATCGATTGGTAACCAGTAAAGAAAATAATATCGCTGGGAAATTTTAACAAAATTTGCTGCAAATCAAAAATATTATCTAAGAAAATACAACCATGCTTTTTCTTGACGGCCAGCTTCTCGTTTTTGGGTAGTTTAAGGTGCCATTTTGCTCGTTCATCTGTTTTCTGGCATAAGATTAGGTTCAACCTATTCTTGAGCCTAGATTT
>JAISIJ010000189.1 GCA_031262245.1 Oscillospiraceae bacterium
ACCGCATTTTCAATTATTATTCGTTTTTCATAAGGTATGCTTTTTCGAGTATGCTCTAACAAGTTTTTCACTTCTGTTTTTCTGCTTATCTCGCCTATATACATCTCATTATCCAAAATTCTGTTTAGCGTTGTTATGTTCCAAAGCACTCCGTTTTTAAAGAGTATTTTATCATTATTAAGTTTAACTGCTATCGCCCTATACCCCAAACCACTTACATACAAATCAAATATAAGCCTTACTGTTTTTGCTTCATCCTCAACAATTTCTATCGTATCACCGTTATATTTATAGCCAAAAGGTAAATTCCCCAACGGCACACCTTTTTCAAATTTACGGCTGCATCCAAACTGCACTCTCTCCGAAATACGCCTACTTTCTTCCTGTGCAAACCCCGCATAAATCGTAAATCTCAATTCCCACTCAATTTCACGAGTATCAATACCATCATTCACAAACCAAATATCAACGTTATTTGCTTTCAATAAATGCACCGTTTCTAACGCATCTACCGTATTTCTCGCAAAACGGCTAATATCTTTTACCAAAATTAAATCAATATACCCCTTGCAAGCATCTCGCACCATTTCGTTAAAACGCTCACGTTTTTTCAAAGAAGTCCCGGAAATACCCTCATCATAATATAAAGCTACAAAATTCCATTCTTCATTTTCCTTTATAAAATCCTCAAAATATCTCTTCTGATTTTCCAAAGAATTTAACGCATTTTCAAAATCCACGCTCACCCTGCAATAAGCAGCTAACTTTAACATCTGTCAGCTCCTCCCAGTCGTATTTTCATTATAGCGGATATCAGAAACAAGAGCAAGTGCTTTTTTCACACTCGCTCTCATTTAAAAATCATACCGCTACTTCCGGTAATTTCATAGACACAGCACCCACATCATCCCGAACAGGCATATCTAATAAAGCCTCATACTGTGCCTTATTCAATTTTCCGGCATTATACAAAGCTCCGTAAATCCCGTCCTTGTAGGCTTTCAGAAAAATCTCCGTGTCAAGGGTGAACCTTTTACCGTTGTGGATATACTCCTTAATCATTTTTTAATACCTCCGAATTTTACTTTTCTTCATTTTTAACATCCTATCTGGTGAAAAATATAGTGCTTTTTTTAATATCTACCCTTTCACCTGATAATTTTTTGTTCACCTACTCACAAACAATTATGTCTACCTGAAATTTTAACCTACCAAACCTTTGTCTACTGCGTGTTCAACTATCCCCTCAAACAGCCATTCTACCAACGGAACTACAACCCCATTACCTGCCATTTTATAGCAAGCAGAATCTGAATACGGGTCTTTCAGCCAAGATTCAATCTGCTTCCTCGTTTTCGGTTTAGCTTCGGGATTTATCTCCGCATATGTTTTGAAAACATTATCCCAAAACTCAAAATCTTCCTCCGTAGGGTTGATTACTGCTACTTTATCACACCAATCTTTTGGCAACCCCATAAGTTTCAAACACTCAATAGGCGTTAATCTTCTCACTCGATACAAAGGCGGCTGTGCACAACCGTTACACCCCACAGCTACCAACGAAGGCGAACATTCCGCTTGAATTACAGGAGCAAAACCTCCCTGCTGACCACCTGAAATACTTCTTCTGTCAAGCCCGTAACTCTCACCGATAGGCTCATTTACAATAGGAGGGTCTTTATAATCTCTCGCCGCCAAACAGGGTGCTATATCTTTATTTACCTGTGCAAAACTCCCCGTTGTCATCGAATATTGCTCCGTTACAATCGGTGCTCCCGTGTTATCTCTCGAAGTTAAACAAGGTGCAATATCAACATCAACTTTTGCCTCGGATTGCCTTGCAATTGCATAAGTTTCCGTTACAATCGGTGTTGCTTTATTACAACCCGCAATTAAAGTAGGTGCTAAATTTTCCGCCATAACACTCGTAAAATTACCGCCCGGCATTATAAAAGTTTGAGGTTCGCAAACCACCAAGCCTCCTTGATTTGAAATGTGTTGTTGGCTCGTATCAAGCGTTTTAGCAGTATCCGTTTCGTAAACCCCACTATACGGATTATCACTTTTCATTGAATTAGCTGATTTTCCGCAAATACCGAAAGAAACAGCATCTTGCTCTTTTTTCACAACCGTTATCGGTGCGTGACCGTTGGCTTCTGCCCTCAATGTGCCTACTTTTTCCTCTGAAATATTGATAAATGCTCCACCTTGGTCGTCAATGCTGTATTTGCCCTCTTCCTCAGTTTCACCACCCTCACCGAACAACCCCTGCATTTGTTTCTCCAACGATTGCCTTAAAATATCGGGAATAATCTTGTTATTCTCATCTAATCGCCGCAATAACCCCTCACAAGCCCTCGGTGTAAGATAGTATTTTTCGTCAACACCCTTTTCCAAAACATCAGATAATTTTTGTGTGTTTTCATCATACCACCTACTCGTAATACCCGCAAAAGTCATACCTTTCCACTTTTTCAAAGCCTTTTGCATACGCTCCGCTCGGCTGCCTTTGCCAATGAAAAAGTCAGAATAGTTATAGTATTTTTCATTTATACCAACGATAAAAATCCTCAATCTACGCTGTGCAACCCCAAACTTACTCGCATCCAAAATATTCGGGTCACAAGTAAATCCAATCTTATTAAACTCGTTCATTACAAGCTTAAAATCCTCACCCTCGTTTATCGAAGTCGCATTCGGCACATTCTCCCAAATAATATATCTCGGATACTCACCGTTCGTGTTATCAAGCATTTCCTTGATAATTCTTACCGCCTGAAAGAACAAACTTGAACGCTGACCGCCCTCTAAACCTTGCTTTTTGCCTGCGATTGAAAGGTCTTGGCAAGGGCTTCCGAAAGTAACAATATCCACAGGCTCTAATTCACCGCCGTTTACCTTGCTCACATCACCCAAATGTTTCGCATTCGGAAATTGTGATTTACTCACCGCAATAGGAAAAGGCTCAACCTCACTCATATAAACTGCATCTATACCGTATTTACTTGCCGCCAACGGAAATGCCGCCGAACCGTCAAACAAACTCATTAATTTTAATGCCAAAATATCTCCTCCGAAAATTAAAATTTATACCGCAAACCCTATTGTCTACTCAAAATTTAAGTACAGGGATTCATAAACTGTTTCTACATTTCCCTGTAATCTTTTAAAACTTGATAACCCCGATTTTATCAATTTGTGTTGTTTATACAACTCTTTCGGCAACTCTACAACCCTTGATTTATCACCTGAAATGCCGTCATAAGAAAGTGCAAATTTAATACCCCTTGAATTGAGGTATTCTAAATAATCACACAAATCCTCAAACTCAAAACCGCCGTAATACATACCCTTTGTGGCAAAATAAGGAGGGTCAAGATACACGAAATCATTATCCGTTATATCCGCCGTTGTTTGCCTATAATCACCCCTGCGAAACTCAACATTTTTCAATGCTTCGCTCCACTCCAAAATGATTTTTCCTAAGGTTTCGGGCTTTATGCCGTCACGAGTTATGTGAAAACCATTATTAAATTCACCTTTACGGTTAAACCGTATTAACCCATTCGCACAAGTTCTGCTTAAAAACAATAAATCTTGCGGTAAGTATAGCTTATTAAATCTCCGCCTTATCTCATAATAAACCCCTTGCCCTTTATCTTTCAATCTATACCATTCTTCGCTGTATGCCTCAATTAAAGCAATCGGATTTTCAACAATAAACTGATACAAATCTATCAACGGCTCACATAAATCACCGCAAATTGCTCTTTCAGGGGATAACCTGCGTAACACACTTCCGCCGCCGATGAAAGGCTCATAATACCGCTCAAAATCGGGAAAAAACTTAACTATTTCCGCCGCCTGTGAACGCTTTGAACCGCTCCATTTTATAACAGGGGAATAACTCATATAACACCTCTTTTTTTTATTTGAATAACCCCGTCTATACTCAAAAAAGAGATGCCTTGCATCTCTTTTCTTAACCTATTTCAAACTTTTCAATGCGTTCCGTGCTTTTCGCAAATTCCAACATAATATTACGAATATCTTCACCGTCACAAAATTTTATCAAATCATCAACATCTTTGATTTTAATTATCTTTTCTTTGTCGTAACCCTCTTCATTTTCAGCCATTTCATTGAAATCCAAACTGCCTGAAAGCTTAACTCCCACGGCATTTTTCGGCACTTTCCAACCCCTCTGTAAATCAAGTCCTTTTCTGCCCGTAATATCGTTATCGGGAATATATACAACCTTGTTAAACTGCTCCAATAACAGCTTTTTGGCATCACCTACAACCGCACCCATTGTCGCAATTGCCGGTAAGCCTAACGCTCTCAAACTCAAACAATCAAAGATACCCTCCACAAGAAAAACCGTTCCGCCGAACTCCTCAAAAGATAATTTAAACGCACTTTCAATATTGAAAAACATTATTTCTTTACTGAAAAACAGCGTCGGCAGCGTAATATACTTCTTAATATCTTTGAAATAACCAATCAAAGTTACCAAATTTCCCTGCAAATCGTAAACAGGGATAATATATCTGCCTGTTAATAAAAACTTACCGCTCTTATTCAACGACCCAATTTCAGCCAAATCACCCTGTGTTAAACTGCAATTTTCGAGTATCCAACCTAAATCCGCCTCGCACCGAAAAATATTCAAATCAGCAAGCATTTGTTCTTGTTCGCTACCCTTAATATAACCCCTCATTCTCGCCAAATCAAAAGCAGTAAAACTATCCGATAATTCTGTTAAAGTACCGTAAAGCACTTTTAAAATTTCGGCGTGCCGCCTGTATGTCGGGAATGTTTCAACTCTACGCAAAATTCAAAATCCTCTCGCTTAAAATATCAGGTTTATAACCCCAAAATTGCACTAACTCCCTTGCTTCTTCGGGTAAAATAACAGTATTATTTTCTATACTTTTTTGCAAATATTCCGCAAATCTTGTCTTTTTAGGCAATTCCGCAAAATTTATCTCTCGCAAATATGCCTTATGCAAAATCAAATTATCACCCATAAACGCATAATTCAGCATATTTACAATAGGATACTCGGAATTTACAAACTTTTTCAAACGCACCGTTCCTTTTACCGATACGAATTTTCCCAAAGAAACATTGGCGTTCCCAACATAAACCCCTATCTCGCCGTTAAGAAAATAAAAACCTGTTTTATTCCATACCCCTTGCTCTTGTAACCATTCTTTATGTTCGCACAAATCAATACAAACACAATCAATTACCGCAAAGCAATCCGCAGAATCAAGCAATGTAACCTTGCCGTCCAAAACCTCATACTGCGTTAAAGTTTTTACGATTTTTCCGTAAATTTTCGCACCTTTCAATTTATGCTCATTTTGCTCCAAAACAAAAGGTAAATTTATTATATCAATCATTTTCAAACCGTTAAAACATATAGATAATTACCGATTAAATCGGTATTTTCATCGAATTTTCCGATAATTTCGTTACTTTCAAACAACCTCAAAAACCCCTTAACCTGTCTACCGCCGATTTTACCCAAAGAAATAGTTTTTCCGCTTTTATTCAAATACAAACTTACCTTATTTTCTTGATTTTCGGCAGATTTTATCAACCCCGCAAGCACCTGTAATTTGTATTTTTCAATTGCTTTTTCCTTTGAGTCAATCAACAACAAGTAAGGATACTCAATTATAACCTCTAATAATCGTGTAACCTCGCCTGTAACGCCCTCTTTTTCAAAAGAACGCTTAATTGTTTTAGCCGCATATCCTGTGGACATAAAAATTACTCCTTACTACTGAGAAAATCGTGCAAATCACGCATATTTTTCGCTTCCTCAATGCGTTTGCAAGCTGTATTGTAAAACTTTTTGTTTATTTCAAAACCGATATAATCTCTATCGGTATTAACCGCCGCAACTGCCGTTGTTCCGCTCCCCATAAACGCATCAAGGATTAAATCGCCTTTGTGAGAACTGTTTTTAATCATTGTTTCAATAAACGGCAGAGGCTTAATCGTTGGGTGTCCCCAAATTTCCTTATCTCGCTTATTCATAGGTGCTTTGTAAACCGTTGCACCGTTTTCATAATTATCAGGGTGGCAATACCCATTTTTGCGAAAATACAGGCAATACTTTTTATCAGTCAAATACTTATTATTTATTAAAGGGGGTGCATTTGTTTTCCACCAAAATAAAAAATCATAATTACAATTATGCTTTTTATAAAAATAATCCAAATACATCGGTATTTGCTTGGCGTTGCACCAAATATAAATATTCGGCACTTTCATAACTCGCATAAATTCATCAAGAATTTTCTCGTCAAAACCGCTTATAATATTACTTTCACTTAATTCCGTATGAGCTTTCGCAACGGATTTTGAAATCTTTGTAGAACAATTCTCCAACTCAACGTGAACATCGTAAGGAGGGTCGGTAACGATTAAATCAACACTTTTGCCGTCCAATCGTTTCAACCCCTCCAAACAATCCTCATTGTAAATTCTGTTTATTTCTAACATAAAAACTCCCACTACTCCGTAACATCTGCATTTTCAATCTCTTCCGAAGTAGTAGTAACCTCGTTGTCTTGCTCTGTGTTTACCGATGTTGTTGTGGTTATAGGCTGAGGTGTAAGCTCGGGAACATCTACCTTTTTAACCACTTCTGCCGTATTTTCTTCATCTATGCCTGCGGAATTTGTGTCTACGTCAACTTTTTCAACCTTACCCACAGAAACAACGCATAACGCACCTTTTGTAGTTAAATCGCCGTTATATGAAACATCATTTCCGTTCTTATTTATACCGTAAACATACCATTTGCCGCCTTTATTGATAAAGTTATAGGTTATAACATAATCACGAATACCGCCGCTCTCTTTCTGCACCAATTCACGCACTTTTATGGAAGCGTAATTTGTTGTTCCCTCTATATATGCTTGCAAAAATACGGATTTTTTCTGCGTATCCGTTCCTATTGATTTCGCAGTTTCCTGCAATTTTAAAATTTCAGAAGATGATAAACTTAAATCAATCAAATTTTCTGCCTTATAGGTTTCATCGTCAACACAATCATTCAATTGCCAAACCCCGAAATCAGCCATTAACTGCGTTATATCCGCCTTATCTTTGCTCGATAAAACAACAGTAGAAGAAAATCCCGTTACCTCAACATCTTTACCTGTAATAGAAGGCTCACCCTCTAATTTTGTTGATAAAAGAACCTCTTGCGAAACTTCCAAACGCTTATCTTCAAGGTTTAAATCAATTACATAATAGTATTTCTCCGTATACAAAGGCATTGTCATATTACTGCCGATTGCCCTGTATTTATCCGAAACTGTTACAATACATTCAATATGCGGTGCATAAGATTCATAATTTGCATCCCAATTATTGCTCACATTGTGAACGGCAACAGTAAAACTATCGTGTTTTCGGTAAGTTATATCAAAATAATCCCCAAAATGCCTATCTATGGTTTGAAAATTATTCGTAAGCTTTTTTAGCCCTGCAAAATCTTCCTCGTCTTTACATTGATAATAACTTCTCAACAATTCAATAACGCTATCGCTCACAGAACCTGCATTATCACCGGTATAAATCGGATACTCCGTATCAACATTTTTCAGCGTATAATCCGTTAAATACATATGTTTCAACGTGTACCCCTGCTGAATTCCCAATACATAATCAGGCTCAAAAATATGCCTAACTACCATAGTTGCACCGTTTTGTTCCAACTCATAATCCGTCATTCCCGTATAAGTTTTTTGCGTTCTTGTTTCGGAAATTTCCTGTGATAAACTCAAATGCCTTTGTGATTTTATAATTTCCTCAACGGGACCGTAAACACTTTCAAATTCCGCTTTTAAAGCGGTTAAATCCTCAGCCTGATTAACAACATATCGGTCAGAAGAACCGTATTTTGCCGCCAAATATTCCATCCAACGGTCATACCGCACTTTCATTTTCAGCTCATAATCCTTATCACCCTTGATAATCGTGCTGTCAGGTTGAACCGTTTTCAATGTGGAATTCGTATCATAAGTAATATCAACAATGATATTCTTCGTTGCCGTATCAACCCCTAAAATCGAATAATCTTTCATCTGCCAAACATACGGAGTTTTCTGAAATTCAAGAAGCATATAATCCGCATAAGTGCTCTTTTTATTGTTCGTACTCAACGGCACATCGCCCACTAAATAGGCATTT
>JAISIJ010000237.1 GCA_031262245.1 Oscillospiraceae bacterium
GACAAGCAACTCGAAACAATTAAGGAAAAAATGCAGCTTTTGGTTGTAACTGTCCAAAGATATAAACAGGACGAGGAAAGTATAAGACGTGAAAAAGAAGCCATCGGTGATGCAATGACTAAGGCTTTGAGTGTTGAAAAAGCCGCAATTGACGATGCAAATGCCAAAGCCGAAGAAATTCTTGCGGAAGCACGCGAAAGAGCCGAAATTCTTTCTGCCGAAGCTAAAGAAGAGGCAAAACGTGTAGTAGCCTCTGCTCGTGCAAATTATGAAAATATCATTGACGACACTAAAAATGAGGCTGAAGTTGCCAAACAAACTCTTACAAATTTACGTCAGGAAGTTTCAAGTTTTAAGAAAAATATGTTTGCTATCTATAAAGAACATATAGACATTATTTCTCAATTACCTACTGTCGAGAAAGAAAGTACATCAGAAGAGTTTATTCAGACTATTGTTTCTGAAAATACCGAACAGTTCACTCATCAAACTCTGAAAACCAATGAGGAATTCCAACCGGAAGTTACATCTGAAATTACAACAACCGAGCAAGAAGAAATGCCCATTGAAGAACCCACCGTTGACAATATTCTTGAAGAGTTCACAGACGAGAATGTTGAAGTGCAAACGGTTGATAACGAACAAGCTGAACAGGAATCTCAATCTTTGGAGATTAGTGAAGAAACCGAACCTAAAGTTTTTTTTGAGGAAGTTAATTTACTCTCCGTTGACGATGTTTTGGATAGCCTTGATACCGATGCTGATTTAGTAAAATAATTAAAAAACTGATTCAATTTGAATCAGTTTTTTTTAGTCTTTCAAAAACAATTTTATAACCGTCCTCGCTGTTTTCAAGCGACCGAACAACACGACTTATCGTTGCAGAAGATGCACCTGTACTTTCGTTAATCTGCGTATAACTTTTTTTGTCATTAAGCATTACCGCAACCATATATCGTTGAACAATTGCATCCATTTCCTTAAATGTACAAACATCTTCAAAAAACTTCCTACACTCTTCATTATTTTCAAGTGTTAAAATTGCTTTGAAAAACTCTTGATATTTTTTATCTGTCAAATGTTTCATATATACTCCTAATGTTTTATACTCATATAGTTTAAAGCATTAAAGTAGTCTTGTCAAGAGTTTTTCTATTTTATATTTGAACAATTTCGTCTGCTTTGACAAAATCCTCAAAACCATAAGAGGTAATCTCATATAAACAATGAGCAATTATTGCCTCATATGAAAGTGTATTTAAAGTATTTACATCTACTTCACATTGCAAAAATGAATTATAATCACTTGAAGATATAGAATAAATTTCTTTTTCCCCATTTTTTATAGCTGATACATCAAAATATTGTTGAAAATCATACTTCTTTATTTCATCTTTAAAATATTCACTATATTTATTTGATACTTCAACATAAATAACATACTCAGATTCTTTTGTATATTTTAAATTAAAATTTATTAATTTATCAATAAGTTCTTCAAACTTATCATACTCTTTATTTCCATAATAATAAGAAATTATCCCCATTATCTTTTTTACAGAAGATTTTCTCAATAAATCAATAATTCTCATAATAAAAACCTCATTGCAACTTGTTATTTTATTAATCTTCAGAAACAACAGTACCCAAAATAAAATCATAAATTGTCTTGTTGCTTTTTGTGAAAATTGTAATACAGGGAATAAACATCAGAAACGGCAAGGCAGCTTTAAACATACTTCGTAAAAGCATAAGTGCTTTTATTGGAAATAAAGATTTTTTGTTATGAATTTTAAGCCGCATTTGTCTTTGTCCAATACTTGCCTTTCCAAAAATCGCTGATATTGAAAAATATATAAAACTGATAAAAATAAAAACTAAAATCCAAAACCAATAGCTTATATCAAGAAAGAAGTTATCCATTATTTCAAAATTTTGCATTACTAAGCTGGATATAAATTTTTCAAGAAATGAAATGGGAATCAAAATTGGGAACATTATGATATTAGCAAATATAAACGGCGTCACTTGGTCTTCTTCGGAACATACACCCAAACGAACAAGTTCTGAAAAAAATACAATCCATATCGTAAACATTATGATAACTGATATAAAACTGAAAATCAAATAATCTATGATATATGCTAAAAATCTTTTCTTTAAAATATTGTTATTCCTCATAATCATATCTCTATCACACTCGCCTTTAATTTAAAATAAAAATCAAAAAACGGCTCTCATTTTGAAGAGCCGTTTTTATGTGTTTTTTTATTAATCTCTTCTTATAAGGAGTAATCTTACAAGTTGCAAAACAGACATTGCCAAAGCCGCAATATAAGTCATAGCTGCAGCAGTCAGAACCTTTCGAGCTTGAGGAACTTCTTCGGGAGTAACCAACCCTTCCTCACCGATTATCGCAATTGCCCTCGAAGATGCGTTTAACTCAACAGGCAATGTAACAAGTTGGAAAAGAGTTATAAACGAAAACAATATTATAGCGAAATCTATCAACCCCGCTAAATTCATAATCATACCTAAAATAAACAGCCAAAACCAAGTGCCGTTAGCAAAATTTACAACAGGGAATAATGCTGTTCTCGCCTTAATAAAAGAATAGCCGGTATTATGCTGTATAGCGTGACCGCACTCGTGTGCCGCAACACCTATAGCCCCAATTGCAGTACTGTTTATAACACTATCCGACAATCTGACAACATTAGTTGTAGGGTCATAATGGTCGGTTAAATGACCTTTAACTCGTTCTATTTTAACATCATAAAGCCTGTTATCGTCAAGTATTGCCCTTGCCACATATTCAGCAGTATTTCCCTTTTCGGAAGTTTTTTTATTATATTTCTTAAAAGTGGTGGCAACATTTATTTGACAAAAGATTGCAAATATAAACACCAATATAATTAATATATATAAAATTGACATAAAATCACCTCAATATATTATACACACATTTCTAAAAATCATAACCTAAAAATCAGAAGCATTGAAATAACGATAGAATTCTACCTTATCTTGACATTTTTCCACAGCTGCTGATTCTTCAACAACGCCTGTTTTTGCAAGTTTTGCAAGTTCTTGGTCAAGACAACACATACCATATTGCTTACCTGTTTGAATAGCAGAGAGAATAAGGTGGACTTTACCCTCACGAACCATTGCCGCAACAGCGTCTGTACAATTCAAAATCTCCTGACAGGCAATACGCCCGCTACCGTCTTTTTTCGGCAAAAGGGTTTGAGAAACAATGCCCACAAGGGTATTTGCAAGCTGTGTACGAATTTGTACTTGTTGATGTTCGGGGTAAACGTCGATAATACGGTTGATAGTATCTGCGGCAGAAGTTGTATGCAAAGTCGAAAGCACCAAGTGACCTGTTTCAGCGGCGGTAACAGCGGCGGAAACTGTTTCAAAGTCACGCATCTCACCTACGAGGATAACATCGGGGTCTTCACGAAGTGCGGCTCTCAGTGCATCGGCAAAGCTCGGAACATCATCGCCTACCTCACGTTGGTTTACCATACAATGTTTATGAGTATGTACATACTCAATGGGGTCCTCAACGGTAATAATATGGGCGGAACGATTAGTATTAATAAAATCTATCATACCTGCAAGTGTGGTGGATTTACCTGAACCAGTAGGTCCCGTAACTAAAATAAGACCACGAGGACGCATAGCGAAATCTGCCATAACAGCCGGCATAAGTAAATCATCAAGTGTTGGTATATCATTTCTCAAAAGACGTATAGCAATAGCGTGAGCTCCTCTTTGGAAATATACATTGACACGGTGACGGAAACCTCTGGGTGTCATATATGAAAAGTCAGTGTCTTTATGTGCATAGATAGATTTCTTCTGAGTATCATTACACATTTGGTTTACAATATCAATTATTCCCTCATCATCCATTTCTCCCACAGAACCCATTCTTCTGAGAGAACCGTTAAGACGTACAATGGGCGGAATACCTACTGTAAAATGCAAGTCAGAACAGCCCATTTTTCTAACTTGGTCAAGTATTGCATTAATTGAGAACATTTGTTATCTCCTTACCATATAAAATCTATATATTACAGGACAATTTGAATATTTTATACTAAAATCCTGTTTCCAATTCATTGAAATTATCTGAAATTTTTATTTTATCACTCATACATCCAAATAATTCTTTAATATTATTTTTAGGTTTGTCTTGATTTTGTTTTATAAATTCGGCAAATGAAAGAAAAAAGTTTTTAACTTCATTATCATCTGTTTGTATAGTTATAGTAGTCAATATTTTCACCTCTACATTGATTATACTTTGTGATTTAAGTAATAAACTCTTTATTTCTTCCCATCCAATTTCTCTGCCAACTCTTTCGCACTCTCTTCAGTAAGATTTCCTGAAATCATTACACGTCCGTCAGTCAAAGGTGCTTGAACAGTCGGAGAGGATATACATTCCCCATTATACCAAATAGAAATTTCTCCGCCATATTGATATAAATGAGTTGTTGACTCTTCAAAAAGCTTTTTCCCGACTTCGTCAAATCCCAAATCAATAATATGTTGTTTATTACCCGCCTCGTCTGTAATCTCTTTTGCTATTGCAAAAACAACATTATCTTGAGTTAAAATTACACCTTGAACCTCTTCACCCTTTATATATTTTTCATATATAATTTCAGATGTTTCTTCATCACCCTCAATAAAGAGTAATATAGTTTCCTCTTGAGCAGTTGAAACATTTTCCTCAAAAGAAGAAACTACTTCGGAATAAAATCCCTCAACTGCCTCTGTATCAATATCCTCACCGCTCTCTTTATATTTGAAAGCAGAACAGCAAGAGAGTAGGAGAGTAATTAAGCACAAAGAGCATATGACAAAGATACATATATTAAACCGCATAGGTAACGTGAACAAGCTCATCTATAGTTGTAACACCTTGTTGAACGAGGTCGGATACGTTATCACGCAATAAGCGAGTACCGTTTTCACGAGCTGTTTCCTCAATTTGTTCTTTACCTGAACCGCTTGCAATCATTTCCGAAACTTTACCTGAACAGTGAATAATCTCGTGGATAGCAGTTCTGCCTTTATATCCTGTACCGTTACATTCAGAACAACCCTTAGCGGCATAAATCGGAACAGGTTCATCAACATTTTCAAGACGCATAAGCTTATTGTCCTCTTCTGTTGACCAAGTCTGTTCTTTACATTTAGGGCAAAGTACTTTAACAAGACGTTGTGCAACAACACCGATAAGAGATGTTGCAACCATATATGACGGTATTCCCATATCAATAAGACGTACTATTGTAGATGCCGCATCGTTGGTATGGAGGGTTGAAAGCACTAAGTGACCTGTAATAGCGGCACGAATACCGATTTCAGCCGTTTCACCGTCACGCATCTCACCTATCATTACAATATCAGGGTCTTGACGCAAAATTGAACGTAAAGCTGCAGCAAAAGTCATATGTGCTTTTTCATTAACTTGAACTTGGTTGATACCCTCAATTTGTTTTTCCACAGGGTCTTCAACGGTAATTACGTTTACATTCGGTTTTGCAATTTCACCGAGAGCCGCATAAAGAGTAGTTGTTTTACCTGAACCGGTAGGTCCTGTTACAAGAATAACTCCGTGAGGACATCTCAGCATACTTTCAAACAAACCTAAGTTATAATCATTCATACCTAAGTCGGTTATATGACGTAAAGCAATATTACCTGTTGAAAGAATACGAATAACTATCTTTTCACCATTTACAGTCGGCAGTGAAGATACACGGACATCAAGGTTAACCCCGTCAACGGTTTGTGAAAAACGTCCGTCCTGAGGTATACGTTTTTCTGCGATATTCATACCGCTTATGAGTTTAATACGGGTTGAAAGAGCACTATGTACAGCACTTGAGATATTCATAAGCTCAATAAGGTCACCGTTTACACGAATACGAATACGAGTATAGGTCTTAAATGGCTCAATATGAATATCCGTTGCATCTGCACGGAAAGAGTTTTCAACAATTGTTGTCGAGAGTTTAACAATAGGAGCGGAATCAACACGGTCTTTTGAATCTTGTTCGTCAAAATCTTCCGTACCCTCAATCTGTGTAACGGAAGCAACCACATCATCAACGCTTTGCATTGAGTAATTTTTACCGATAGCTCTCGTGATAGCAGAACGAGCAGCAAATACGGGGTTGGTATCCATACCGGTAATACCCTTAATTTCTTCAAGTATATTAAAGTTATAAGGGTCGTCTGTTGCAACGGTTAAACGTCGCCCCTGTATATTAATAGCAATAACATTATATTTCTTCGCAAGATTTTCGGGGATTTTTTGTACAATATCCGCATCTAAGTCAATATGTGCCAAATCAACAAAAGGTATTCTGAATTTTGCCGCCAAAGCCTGTGCAAAACGGATTTCGGACATATAACCTTGGTCAACAAGGACTTCACCGAACCGTTTACCGAGACCTTCTTTTTGTACTTGAAGGACTGTGTCCAACTGTTCTTGGGTAATCAGATTGTTTTCTACTAAATAGTCGCCTATTCTAATGTTGCGTGGCATAGCTCTTTATTCTCCTCTACTTATAAAAAATATTTGACAAGTTTAAAAATGTGTTATATAATTGTGAACCGATTAAGAAATGGAGTTGAAAATTATGAAAGATTTTTTTTATTTTTGCTATGAACCTCTTCTAAAACTTGAAAACGCAGACCCTTATCTTACTGTTTTTGTCTATATGTTCATAGTATTTTGCGGACTTGCCATAGGGAGCTTTCTTAATGTATGTATATATCGCATACCTATCAACGAGAGCATTGTAGGCAAAAATCCGTCACACTGCAGAACTTGCGGTGCTAAAATCAAAGCGAGAGATAACATACCGCTATTTGGTTGGCTTTTACTGAAAGGACGTTGCCGTTCCTGTGGTGAAAAAATTTCCTCTCGTTACCCTATTGTTGAGGGTTTGAACTGCTTAATTTATATTATAACATTTACAATTCTTGATGTCAATCCAAAATCAATACTTTACTGTTTTTTCTTTTCAACTTTAATAGTAATAGGATTTATAGACTGGGATACACAGGAAATTGCAATTTTTCTGTTGGGATTTATCTTCTTTTTAGATATATTAGCAATTTTATTGGTGAAAGATGCACAATTAGTTTATATAAACGATGTTATTTCACCTGAAATTTCCTTATTAAACCGTATCATAGGAGCTTTTTGTATCAGTGTACCTTTTTATATCATAGGTGAACTGTCGGGATTATATATAAAACAACAAAAAGGGGAATATGTCAGAGGGATTGAGTTAGGTGACACTTTCCTGATGTTTGTTTCCGGATTAATGTTAGGTTGGAAATTAACAGTCTTTGCCGGATTCTTAGGCATAATCCTTGCGGCTGTCTGCGGAATAATCTATAAGGCAGTAACAAAAGAGAGTAAATTTGCTTTCGGTCCGTTCCTTGCTGTTGCATTATTTATATCTGCACTCTGGGGAAACGACCTCATAGATTGGTATGTAAATAAATTTTTAGTATTCCCTGAATAAAACAGTTTTTTACACTCTGTAAAATTACAGTTGTATTATACACTATAAAAAAATACAATGCAAGCATTTTTTATAAATTCATTTAGTAAAAAAAGAAAGTGTGTTAAAATGGTAAAAAGAAGGCATATTTTCAACTTAGCTTTAAGCTTTCTGCTGTTGATTTTACTCTGTACAGCTTTTGCTTTCACTTGGTATCATTCTTACGCCAATAAGATAGTATTACCCTTTTATCGCAAGGGGAACTGGTTGCTGGTTATTGTATATGCAATATTCATATTGCTTTTTTTCAAGATATACAAAGGTTTCAGTATAAATCAGTTGAAAAGATTTGATATAATCTCCTCTCAAATATTAGCATTAATATGCGTAAACATAATAACTTATTTCCAAATAAGCCTTATTGCCCGCGGTTTGCTGAAAGTCGTACCTATACTTCTGCTAACTCTCGCCGATATTTTTATCTCCTTATTTTGGACATTTTTCAGTTGCCACCTCTATCGAAAATTATTTCCACCTCGTAATCTTGCTATTATTTACAGTTCAAATGCCGCATCTACATTAGTGGAAAAAATGTCCCAAAGAAACGAAAAGTATATCATTACTAAATCTTTTAATGCCGAAGATGAAAACCTCTATGAAGAAATATTAAAGTTCGACGGTGTGGTTATCTGTGATGTTAACGCAAAATCCAGAAATGATATAGTAAAATTCTGCTTTAAAAATTCCCTCAGAGTATATATGTCACCGAAAATATCCGATATTATTATGCGAGGAGCAGAGGATTTACACCTTTTTGACAGTCCTCTGTTGTTATGTAAAAATCAAGGTTTAACAATTGAACAAAAGATTATAAAACGCTTAGTGGATATAATTGTTTCACTTTTCGGAATTATAATCCTTTCTCCTCTTTTTCTGATTATTTCTATGTTTATATATTCTTATGATAAAGGTTCTGTCTTTTATCGCCAAAAACGTCTTACGTTAAACGAAAAGGAATTTGAAGTAATAAAATTCAGGAGTATGATTGTTAACGCTGAAAAAGACGGTGCAATACTTTCAACTAAGAATGATAACCGCATAACACCGATAGGAAAATTTATCCGGAAAACAAGAATTGACGAATTACCCCAATTATTTAACATTCTGAAAGGTGAAATGTCTGTTGTGGGACCACGCCCCGAACGTCCTGAATTTTACAACGAATATGACGAAAATTTACCCGAATTTCGTTACAGACTTAAAATTAAAGCCGGTTTAACAGGATATGCACAAGTTGTGGGACTTTATGACACAACTCCTTATGATAAACTTAAATTAGATTTAATGTATATGGAAAATTATTCTCTTTTAAAGGATATGCACATAATTTTTTTAACTGCTAAAATGGTGCTTTTCCCGAAAATATTCAGTAGGTGAGAAATGCGAGTATTGCAAATAACAAAATATTACTCTCCACACATCGGCAGCATTGAAACCGCAGTAAAAACACTTGTGGATACTATTAAAGATTATGCGGATATAAGCGTTTTAAGCTGTCAGGAAAAGGGATTAGCAGTAAGTGATATTATAGATGATACTATTATAACACGTTCAAATACTATTACCGATATTCACGATGAACCTATTTCTTTCGGATTTATAAATGATTTTAAAGATTTTTCCAAAAGAGCAGATATAGTCCATATTCACCTCCCTTTTCCGCTTGCTTCACTTGCTTTTTTTCTCTCAAAATTCAAAGGAAAAATAGTTATATCTTGGTATTATGATACAAAATCCATACTTCTTAAACCTCTTGTATGGTCGTTATTAAGTAAAGCACATTGCATAATCGCACCCTCACAAAAACTTATTGATACCTCTGAATTTTTAGGAGATTTCCGTGATAAATGCAAAGTTGTTCCGCTTTCGGTAAATATAGAAAAATATGAAAAAACTGACACTTATCCGTTATTAACAGAAAAACTAAGATACCCACATAATAAAAAAATACTTTTTGTGGGACGTTTAACCGCCTCAAAAGGTATAGAGGTGTTGCTTTCCGCATTCAAACACATTAACGGAGGAGAATTATTCATAGTAGGGCAGGGGAATTTACTTAATGATTTAAAAGTATATTCCGAAATTAACAAAATGGGTGAAAAAATACACTTTTTAGGAATACTTGACGATGAAGATTTATATTCCGCCTATGCCGATTGTGATTTTTCAGTATTTCCATCTGTAAGTGACGAAAATTTCGGTATTGTGCAATTAGAAGCAATGGTGTTCGGAAAACCTGTTATTAACACTGATTTACCCACAGGTGTTGCGGAAATAAGTCTTGACAAACTAACAGGTATTACCGTACCTGTTAATGATGTTTTAGCTTTGGCAGGTGCAATGCAAAAGCTCATAAATGATGAAGAATTAGTTAGACTAATGGGACTAAATTCATATAAACGTGTACGGCAACTATATTCTGCTGAAAAAAATATGAAAGAAATTTTTGATGTATATTGCTCTCTGATAAGCGGAATAGAAATCGCTCCTGCCGAAAAGCAGAAGCGAATAATTAACTAAACAATAAATGTTACGCAGTTGCAAGCAAGTGCTTTGAAACAGGTAATTTGAGGAATATATACATCCCAACACAGGTAAATACTATTTCAGGTAACATATATGCCCCATTATATACAATCGAATAAAGATAAGGATTTACAATTTTTGCTCCGAAAATAGTAAAAGTTTCAAAATTCTTAAATATTGTCACTCCTGATAAAAAATGCGAAACAAACCGCAAAAATAAAACTGACGCAACTCCCATTACCTGTAAAGAATTCTTTTTGCCTCTAAAAATTCCCGCAAGTCCCAAAACTCCGTAAGCAACAATGTAATCCAATAAGGCACAAACTATCAGAGTTCTCAAATTTAAACCCCAGCTTAAAGGACTTTCCGTCCCGAAAAACAATTGCATAAATCCATAGAGAATTGAAACCGCTAAACCTTTAACAACACCGCAACGCAAGGCATAAAAAACAATAGGAAACATTGACAGTAATGTTACCGACCCTCCGTAAGGCAATTGATTAAACTTAATGAACGACAAAATCGTTGCCAAACCTAACATTATTGCACCTAATACCAACTCTTGTGTTTTAAACTTCATTTTTTCCTCTTTCTACGGCGAAAAATAAAAAAATCGCCGATTAAAATAACCCGACGAAAAAATCTTTTGTTAAGAATTTCCTACGACAGCATTATCTGCATCAGGTTAAAGGGTCGCAGACCTATCTGCCTCTC
>JAISIJ010000277.1 GCA_031262245.1 Oscillospiraceae bacterium
TGATTATTTGTATAGTGGGGTTACATCCCCTTGTTTTTGGGAATTGAGTTACAATAAAGAAGAGTGTTACTTAGAAGCTTGCATAAGCTTTTCCGAAAAGGTGAGAGAGGACGTTGAGAAGTATAAGAAAGCTTTTTTCAATATAGTTTTCATTGTTCCCGAATTGAATTTTGAGGAAACGGATAAAGGTTTGGTTATCCGTTGGAAATATGCGTTTAACGGTGACAGAAATAAATATCCGAACGTGATTAGTGCAGCTTTTAAAGACATAGAAACAATGTGTGCTTTTGAAAAAATAAAAGAACATTATGAAAGAACACACATTGTGTAAAATTATGAGGTGTTAAAATGAAACCGAGAGTTGAAGCCTTTTTAACAGGTTTATTGATTTTATTTGGTTTAGCTTGCTTGTTTGTGTTTATGCTTTTTATAATTGCAGTATTTATCTGCATTTCCCCGATATGTGTTTTAAGTGCGATAACACAAAATTTGCCGTTTTGGCACTACTTTGTAGAGATGTATAACGGTGTGAAAAGCTGTTTAGTTTCTTATGCAGTTGCGGGTAAAAAAGGCTTGGAATATATTAAAAAGAGTTTTATTTTATAAGAAATAAGGGGTTTATTTATGAGTACTTATAAAGAAAAAGATAACGCTTTAGAGGATTTAAACGAATTTTGGGAGGGGTTTGTGTTTCAAGAAATGACAGTAAAAGAAGCCGCCGAAATGCTGAACGGCAGGCAATATTTATCGGAAATATCCGTTGATGAAAAGGAAATTTTAAGGCAGAATAGGCTTGTGGCGGTGTTCGGGCAGAGCGATGACCTTGTGGTTTTCGAGGGTGCGGTTGAGGACGATTTTGATTGTTTTGGCGGTAGCGAGGTTTATGTAAACGAACAAGGGGTTTATGTAGACGTGGAAGACACGGAAGATTACCGAAAAATCGTGACTAAGTGGGCTGAAGAGGGATATAGTTGGAGCTATGAAACTGACATTCCTCACGAAACCTTTGAAATTTTTGAAGATGATTCAAAATACTGCAAGGGTATTGTTTTTTCCTTAAATGATTTGCAGAATAAAAAATCACAAGCGGATAAATTGGCAGTTTTACTTGATAAATTAGAAAAAATTGAGCTTTCGCAGGGCGAAAATAAGTGTAGAGAGTATGCGGAAAAAGCACAGATAATCGAAGCAATTCAGAATTTGCTTAATGATATGCTTAAAGGTGAACTCGGTGAGGGGTTTGAAATAAAAATAACAAAAAAATAAAGGAGAACAAAAAATGGAATACGAAATCGGCGATAAAGCTTATTTAAAGCAACCCGAATTGGGGTATAAGTGTGTAGAAATTATCGGGTTTACGGAGTATAAAATTGAGGTTCGCTTAGAGAGCGGATATGAATTTTCGGTTTGCCCTGATGAGTTAGAAGAAGAGGATTAAAATTTTAACACTTTGCAGAAGTTGCAGAGTGTTTTTTTATTTTGAAAAAAGCAGACAGCATTATTTAAGAAAAGTTCAAAGGAGGCAGATATGATAGATTTGCAGAGATTTACAAGTAAGGCAATAAAGAGTTTTAAAACGGCGATAGAGTATGCTGAAAATTGCTTTACGGGAACCGTTGGAAGTGAGCATATACTGCTTGGAATAATGCGTTCGGGCGGCAATGTTGCCGCAACTATATTGCAAACACAGGGGTTAAGTGAAGAGAGTATCTTGTGTTCATTGGATAAACTGTACCCTAAAAAATCGGCAGAGCCGTATAAGTTGAGTTATGATAAATTTTCTTGTGCTTTGGAAAGAATTTTAGGTGTTGCGGAGAAAATTTCTGTTGAAAAAGAGGCAAAACTCATCGGCACGGAACATATTTTAACGGCGATTGCAATGGATAAAACTTGTGTAGCTTATCGAATTTTGAGAGAAAATCATTTTAATATTGAGGGCGTTTTAGTTCCTGTGAAGAAACGTGCAGTGGTTGTTGCGAGAGAGGTTAAACGTGAGGTTAAATTTAACGGGTTGGATGCAAAACAGTATCCGAATTTAGCGAAATACGGCGAAAATCTCAATGAGAAAACGGCTGACCCTGTGATTGGCAGAGAATCTGAAATTGAAAGATTAATACAAATTCTTTCAAGAAGAATGAAGAATAATGCTTGTTTGATTGGTGAACCGGGGGTTGGTAAAACAACGTTAGTAGAGGGTGTGGCGAAAAGAATTGCCGAGGGTAAAGTTCCTCCGATTTTAAAGGGAAAATTGATATATTCGTTGAATTTAACGAGTATGGTAGCAGGCACAGCGTATCGTGGCGATTTTGAGAAACGCATTGATAACTGTATAAAAGAGGTATTGCGTGCAGGCAATGTGATATTGTTCATTGATGAGTTTCATACGATAATGGGAGCAGGTTCGGCGGAGTTTTTTTATTTTAAAAAAAAACAGAAAAACATATGAAAAATATAAATTTTGTTTATTTAATGATTATTTTGTTCTTTTATAGAAATTTTAGTTGACAAAACTTATTTGTTGTTTTATAATGTTGATTGCATAATGTTATTTGATTTATTGTTAGTTATGGAGGGATACATTATGAATATTGCTTTAATAGCTGCTATATTCAATGCTTTAATAGGTATTATAAATTCAATAATAAACTATGTAAAACTTTCACCTGATGAAACTGGAAAATTTAAAAAAATTTTCACGCCAATTTCCATATTTTTTCTTTTAAGTGCTGTTGTAGCATTAGTAATATGGGGGATTAATAAATCAAATATAACTACAAAAACTGTTAATAAAGATACATCAATTACATCTGAAGTTGTTGCAAAATCTGTTAATACAGATGCATCAATTACATCTGCAGTTGTTACAAAATCTGTGTCTTCAGTGGTTACAGAAATAACTACTATACGAGAAATTACTACTGTACAAGAAAGTACTGAAAAACCAACTGAGATTTTGCTGTCTGATATAAATCCTAATCCATTATGTAGAGGTGAAGTGTATCAAATATATACTGGTGCTGATAGTTCAACTTTTTTAATTGGAAGTAAGGAATATAAAAAAGGATTTGCAATTGGAATTGAGCATACTCAATGGGGACCGATATTAGGAGAAAAAGGTAATGGGTATGTTATTTTTGATTTAGAAGGTAAATATTCTAAATTTACTTTTGATATTGGTAAAATAAATGGTTATGCTGATGATAGTGTCTTCTTAAAAATATATATTGATAATGAATATATAGAACAGTATGAATTTGATGGATTGTCTATTTCTGATAGTTTAGTTATAAATTTGAATTATGCGAAAGAATTAAGATTAGAATTAGTTAGTGATGAACAAATAACGACTGCTTATGGTTTTTTTAATTCAATTTTATATTATTAGTAATATAATTATAAAAAAGAACGTTTTAAAACGTTCTTTTTTAATTTTGAAAGAAAAACTCTTGATTAAAACATAGTTTTAGAAAAATCCGATAGATAACCTAATAGACAGAAGTATGAAAAGCAGAAATACACATCACCGATGGTAATTGTTTACCAAACAATAGGTGAAAATTTAAAAGATTTGGAGAATTGGTTAATGGCAGAAATGAATTGTAGGGTGTGCGTATCGGGCGAAATTACGAAAGAGCCTGTGCGTTA
>JAISIJ010000417.1 GCA_031262245.1 Oscillospiraceae bacterium
TAAATTCAATAAAATGTCCGAATTTTAACTTTATTCACGGAGATTGTACGTTTTCAAACTTGATGTTGCGTGAAAACGGTGAGGCGGTTTTTATCGACCCTCGTGGATATTTCGGCAAAACCGAACTTTACGGCGACCCGAATTATGATTGGGCAAAGTTGTATTATTCCGTTGTTGGAAATTACGACCAATTCAACCTCAAGAATTTCAAGTTAAAAATTAATGAAAATGATGTTGAACTTGAAATTGTTTCTAACGGTTGGGAGAGTTTAGAGGAGAATTTTTTTGCTCTCAGCGGTGCGGACAAGCAGACTGTTAAACTTTTGCACGCTGTTATTTGGCTCTCGCTCACAACTTATGCTTGGCAAGACTACGACAGCATTTGCGGTGCGTTTTACAATGGGTTATATTATTTGGAGGACGTATGGAAAATATAGAACAGAACAGAACAGAACAGAACAGAACAGATACTCCTGTCTTCTACCTTAAAATAAATCAAGAAACAGATCTTGCTCTGAAATGTATTCAACATTGGATAGAAATTGTTGAGGCATATGGAGCGGATTATTATATTGTTATCGATAATGCTGTGTTGGAAAAAGAATTGCAAAATATCTATCTTGGTAGTGGAAAAAAGTCTTTGCTGAAAACAATAAAAAGTTGTCGAGATGAAAGATTAAAGGCAGTTTCTAATTTAGGAAATATGGCATATGCATTATTAACACCTTTTATCCACGCAAAAAAATATGGATACAAATCACATTTTAATATAGATGCTGATGATACTATGTTTTTGACAAGCACAGAAACAACAATAAAAATATTAAAACAGATAGCATTATATGCTGAAAATAATAAAATTGACTGTTTTTCTCTTGATATGTGGAGGTCTGTGTGCAATGGGAAACATTGGTCTTTTGGTATTGTATACTGCACCTCATTCGTTGACCATATTAGTATCTTAAATTATAATATTGATTTCATTAAAAATCTATATAAAGTGAAAGAAAATGATTTTGACCCCCATCATAATATAGATGGATATTTTCATAATTTATCCAAGTATGGATATTTGAATTGTCAAACTTTCTATATAGAAAAGATATATTTTATGCATATGCTAAAGATAAATACTTGGAATAATAATTATTTAGTATTTAATGCACCTTATAATATAGGATTTAGGGCAACTTTTTGGAATATGGAATCTAAAATTGATACGCAATTTCCCATAGCAAATGATATTATTAAGTTTGATATGGAATTAGATGAGAATAGTTCTTCAATATCATTTAAGGAGAAATTCCTATCATTTGAAAATAAATATTACTTAAGTATTACTAAACAAGACTTAACTAATTTTAATTTTAGAAGTTTTACACAGTATTTTACAGCAATGTTTAATTATTGCGAAGAATATATAATTTTTATTGCCGGTAATGATAGTTTTACAACACCAAATATGAAAAATCATAAACTAAATTTATTAAAATCCTTTGGAATAAAAACAGATATTGAAAAGGCATTAAGGCATTCTTGGCTCTGTGTTATTGACTCAGGGAATGTTGTGCTTGAAAAAACAGATGAGGATTCCAAAATTACGTCTATATATTGCTTTGGAAATCATACCGCCGAAATTATGTCTGCAGGATATAATTTTACAAAACAGTCCCACAAAGATTCAAGCATAAAAATCGACAATATTGAATATGGCGTAAATAAACGAGGGCTTAATTTTGTTATTTGGGATAAAAAGGACGAAAAAGTAATAGATTCGGTTTGCTTCGATACTTGGGATAACAAAAGTTTTACAAGAAAGGACTTAAAATAATGCAAAAATATTTTAAAGATATAATCACACAAGTTGACAATGCTTTCAATGACATTGATAGTGAAACATTCAATTTACTGTTAGACGATTGCAAATATGCGATTAGAAACGGCGGAAAAATTGTTGCAACAGGGCTTGGAAAAAATGAGCCGATTTGTGAAAAATTCGTAGGAACAATGACTTCGTTGGGACTTTCTTCCGCATTTATGAATACAAATACCGCTATGCACGGAGATTTAGGTTTAATTCGTGACAATGACGTTGTTTTAATTTTAACAAAAAGCGGCAGCACGGCTGAAAGTGTTCATTTATATAATTATATTTCCGATTGGAAATGTGAAAAATGGCTTTTATCCTTTAATGACGGCGGAAAATTAGGAAAATTAATGTCTAAAAAGTTGCTTTTGCCATTGGAACACGAGGGGGATAAATGGGATATTGTCCCCAATAATTCCTCTACTTGCTATTTGGTTTTGCTCCAAGGATTAGCACTTTATTTGTCAGAAAAATTAGATGTTTCCCTTGCAGAATTTAAGAGAAATCACCCCGGCGGTGCAATCGGAGAAAAACTTTTAAATGAATAAAATTAAAATTTCGCCGTTAAATCACACTTGGATACTTGATTTTGACGGAACAATTGTGAAACACAACGGCTATAAAATTGACGGAAAAGACAGTTTTCTTGATAGTGCGTTGGATTTTTTGAACTCAATTCCTGTTGACGATATGGTGATTTTTCTGACGTCGAGAACGCTTGAATTTAAAGAAATTACAGAGAATTTTCTCGCCGAAAATAATATCAGATATAATCAAATAATCTACAACGCCCCTTACGGCGAGAGAATTTTGATAAATGACCGTAAACCCAGCGGTCTTGAAATGGCAATTGCCGTAAACACTCAACGGGATGTTTTCGGTGTGCCTGTTTTTGAGGTGGACGAAGAAATATGAATTTATCACAAATAAAGGATTTTGCAGAATATATACTCGCTTTATTTAAAAATGCAAATGATTACGTTATTTTTATTATCATTCCATAATATCAAAACTATTTTGAATTATTTGATTGAAAGTATAGTAATTGAATATTAAAAAAGGAAACACAAAATGGAAGATATAACAAAAGAGAAGTTCAATAAATGTTTTGATAAGATTATTGAAAATTCAAGTATAGACGGTATAGAGCGAATAGGGTTAATAACGCTCCATATGGCTAATGTTCCCGATAATGGTGACAGTTGGTATTATTTAAGAAGAATTCCTATTTTAGAAAAAAAGTTAAATAAACGGATAGTTACTTTAATATATAAAACAAAAGAGGAAAAGTTAAAAAGCCGACTTAGTTTATTACAATATGATGAATATGAATATCTTTTTGATTATATTGATGAAGAAATTACTCATTCTGAAGTTAAACAGATGGTGCGCGATTTAAATTATAATTATAAAGATAAAATCTTCACTAAAATCCCGAGTGAAGATAAGGTTTTGCAATTAGGTTTTTTCAGGCATAGATTAAAAAAAGGTGAAAAAAAGTCTGAATTGAGAGAACCTAAATTCCAAAAGTTTAATAAAGAAGAATATATTGAAAAATACGGAATTATTCCTAATAAAACTTTTTTGATTGTCCCCCATACACGTTGGGCAATTGCGTTTCCAAAACATTATTGGGAAATGATTGGTTTTTTCTTGGGGGATTTAGGTTATAAAGTTCTATTTAACTCTAATGAAAAATATGCTTCTGGTAAATCAATTTTTGCTCCATTTGAAGACCTTACACCACTTGTTGAATTATGCGGTTATACAATTGGTGTTAAAACTGGATTTTATGATTTTACAATTGAAGCCAAAGCTAAGTTTTATCTATATGCAAATAATGCTGACCCTGTAAGTCAAATGATAAATGATTATATCATAGACAATACAGATAACCATATTGTGGAGATAAATTACAAATCACGTTCAACTTATACAAAACTACCAATTTTTCAGTATGCTGCACGTATAAATGAAAATTTTGTTGAATTTGTGTTTCGACTTTGTTTAGAAAAAAAAGATTTATGTATATTTATTGTTTCTAAAGATGCTCATTGTAATAGTACACCAAATAAAAGAAATGAAAGATTGCGGTGCTTAAATGAGTTATTAAGGTTGAAATTTGATTTTGAGAAATCTTTTAGATGGAGTTATTGTGCAGTAATCGATAAAGGTGAAGTAGTTGAAAAAAGTTCGGTTAATGAGAGAGTGAACATAAATTATCGGAACAACGATTTTTTTGCGGTATTAGAGAGCGAAGGCTACAATGTTAGTAAGTCAGGTGAAATTAATATAAATATTAAA
>JAISIJ010000450.1 GCA_031262245.1 Oscillospiraceae bacterium
GCAAAATACCGCAAACCGTGCTTGACAAGTGCGAATACGGCAAGGACGATTATAAGCTGAACATTGTTGAACTTCCCGATATGGACGATTGCGACGAGGATTTTGAGGAAATGGAGTAATATGTTAGAAAAGGATTTGCAAGAACAAATTTGCAACAAAGTCACGGATGGTTGGTTACCTCTTATAACCAACAAAGATGACATCACCAATGAATATAATAAGTATTTTAATGGTGAATTTTATCCATTTTTTAGTGTTGATTATTTAATAAGAAAAAATTATTTTGAAGGTTGTCAATCAGCTTTTAAAATGCTTGACGGAGATATGAGTGTGTTAAATGGGCAAACAATCAAAAATATATCAACTGACCCAAGTGAAAAATTATTTCCTGATTTCTTACTTTATAATGAAACCGAAGAAGTTTATATAATAGGGGAGCTTAAAAGAAATGACAAAACAGCCCGTGAAACAATAACTGAACTCTTAGCATATAAAACTGAATTGCTTAATCATATACCGTTTTTAGGCGATAACAGCATACTCCTTTTGATAATTTCAACTGATTTTCCCACACTTCTTAATCATGCTATAGGTAACTTGATTCTACGTCATCAACCATTATTATGCCTTATGCCAAATATAGAGAATGATGAATTCATTGATTTCTCAGCATATTTCCCGCAAGCTTGGAGCAACATAAATCAACCGACTTTACGTGAAGAACAGCTGCAAGGTGGTGTTTACTCAATATCGTTAAAAGAAGAAAAAAATCTTACCTATGAAATGTTTAGAAGCAAGCTGTTAGTTATAATGGAGTTTTTAAGAAATCTATTTGAGAATAGCCATACCACAGGAATATCTTTTCTGTGTTTGCCCAATAAATTGCAATACGAAGAAAATTTAATTACCGGGGATGCTTTTGTATGTTTTTACTTTGTTAATCCTTATTCACTTCTTTATAACAATAATTGTAAGGATGATTTAAGCAAGTTCATTAAAGAAAAAATAAAAAACGGAGCGGATAGAAGTATACCGAATGAATATTTAGTGCTTACTGACAATATTAAAAATATATTAAATGACGATTTTGATATTATGTGGGAACAGTGTTCAAGCTTTGACAAATTTAAGTTTAATTTTCTAAACAATTTTGAACCAATTTTTTGCAATGCTTGGGGTGAACTGTACAGTCATTTATTATTCACTTATAACCACAAAGCAGGAAGAAATTTAAGAAAACCAAGCTGTTCATTGAATAATCCCTCATTAGTGTTAAGTCTTTATGATTTTGCGACAGCCAATTATCCGTTTGCATATGGATTTGGCAACCTAAAGGATTTTTTTGATTTTGGTGTTAAACTTGGTGCAATTTTTAGTCTACTCGAAAATTGCAATTCAAGTGACAACAATAGGGATTTTTTTAATTCAATATGTCTACAAAGATTTATGGATTTGCAAAATTCAGTTATCGAAATTCAATTTTTCTTTGACGACTTTAATCCTATTCAACCTCAACCGATTAAATCAACTTTGGATACCGAAACAATAAACAATATAGAAAAATATATTGAGTCACTTATTGATGAATTTAGTAAAGTTGTTTCTGTAAAATCTGAATTAGCATATCTTAATTTTGGTTTGGGATTGGAAAATTATGCACTTTTTGATGAATATACTAAATCCATCTTACCTGAAGAAGAGTTGAATAGTGTTTTTAGAGAAAACATGAAAAACCTTATTGATTTTTTTATATTAATTTTCGGCGAATTAATAATAAATACTTTTGAAAATGAAACAATTCCTGATTACTATGCTCTCACAAAATTGTCAGATGAACTTCAATATGCTATTACTGATAAAAAAACATATAACAGCTTTATCGGATATCTTAAAAAGAACTTAGAAGAAAATCCTAATTTTTTAAAACAAGTGATTGAAAAGATGAGCATTGAAAATCAAAAAGAAATATTATTATCATATCCGGAGTTAATCCAGTTAAGAAATTCTAATATACTAACTGAAAAGTTTGTTAACCCTAAAGAATTTAAGAACCATTGTGATATAAAATATCTATTAGATTGTTTAAAACAAGACATAGAAAAAGGAATATTGTCTGCAATTAGCATAGGTCATACTGGCGAGATAGGAACTATTGAGTTATTTCCACGCACTCCTCTTTACGATTTTTGTAAAAATAGTATTGAGAAAGAAAACAAAATTGCCGTTATTAATCAAAGCGGTGTGGCAGAGATTGTTAAATTTTATACCGAACAAGACCTTATAGAATAGAAATATCTAATTCTATGTATGATGTTTCATTTATGGCTTTCTCGTCGATTATCACAACTTTCTTCCGTTCATTAACCACGGCTGACATTGACATAGTAAAATCTGTGACAATGCCCTATGTCTTAGTCTGAATAAAAACTGATATCTGTAGTATTTTCCGTTAATTGCTATGTCATTAACTTTAAATCGTTCTTGAGAATTCAGCTTTTTGCGGAACAGAATAAAGTACAGTTTATGGTAAAATTAAACCTTTTAATTATTCCTCAAACAATTTAATTATTCCCCTCTGCGGTGTGCAAAATGCTCTTGCTGTGTGCATATCTTTTTCGGACGACTGCTTTTTCACGAAAAACCTACGCACACTAAAATTAAAACGTAAAACAGCACCCTATCATAAAAACAAAAACGGCTTGAAATCCCTGTAATACTGGGGGTTCAAGCCGTTTTTTGTTTTGCAACCAAATAATGTAATTGTATCAAATTCGGTGTCTTTATTTCTAAAAATTTCAAACCGGCGATATAATCGTGAAATTCACGGAGTTTTTTGTCGGAATTTTTGCAATTATTATATTCCTCCCAAAGCCCGTCCAAAAAAAGCGGTTTAATAACTTTTAA
>JAISIJ010000472.1 GCA_031262245.1 Oscillospiraceae bacterium
AAAAACACTTATCTGCTTTCTGCAATTTCTATTGTTTTTAATACTGACACAAAATATCTTTTACCAAATTATCTAATGATGTTTCTAAACCGTTCTGAATTTGACAGATATGCAAGATATAATTCTTGGGGTTCAGCAAGAGAAACCTTTGTTTGGGAAGATATGTATGACGTCAAAATCCCAATCCCCGATATAAAAATTCAACAGTCAATCGTAAATATTTACAACGCATATACCACTCGCCGTGAAATAAACGAGCGTTTAAAACGGCAGATTAAAGACATTTGTCCTATACTCATAAAAGGAAGTTTAGAGGAATGTTAATTAACGATAATTCGTATTTTCAGATTTTAGAGGGCGTTAAGGAACAAATCCATACCGCCCAATATAAAGCCGTTCTCGGTGCAAATAAAGAGCTTATTATCCTTTATTGGAATATCGGTAACGTTATTATCGCAAACAGCCAATGGGGTAATAAATTTGTGGACAACCTTGCAAGAGATATTAAACTCGAATTTCCGAATATTAAAGGCTTTTCAGTTAGAAATTTAAAGTATATGAAGAAATTTGCGGAGATAGTTCTTGATTTTGAAATTGTGCAGACACTGTCTGCACAATTAAGTTGGTCGCATAATGTCTATCATTACAACAAAACAAAAACTTATTCAGAGTATATTTGGTATGTTGCCGGAACAATTAAAAACGGTTGGTCGCTTTCTTCGCTTGAATTCTATGTGGAAAAGAAAAGCTATCAAAGGCAAATGCCCGATAATCAAGCCACTAATTTTGAATTAACTTTGTCTGAACCTCAAAGTAAATTAGCTATAGAAACGCTTAAAAGCCCCTATATTTTTGATTTTGTTGAAAAACGTGAAGGAATGATAGAGCGTGAAATTGAAGCGGAAATGGTTAAGAATATTACCAAAACTATAATGGAATTAGGCACGGGATTTGCATTTGTAGGGGAACAATATCGCTTGACAGTTAGCGAAACCGATTATTATATTGATTTACTTTTTTATCATCTCAATTTAAGGTGCTACGTTGTTATTGAATTAAAAGCAGGAAAATTCAAACCCGAATACGCAGGAAAACTTAATTTTTATCTTTCGGCAGTTGACGATATGTTAAAACACGAAACAGACAACCCCTCAATCGGGATAATGCTTTGCAAAGAACGTGACAGATTAACCGCCGAATATGCCTTAAAAGATATAAATAAGCCTATCGGAGTAAGTGAATACAAACTCTCCGACTATCTCCCCGAGGAACTTGCGGACACAATTCCAAGTGCAGAAGATATTGAAAAACGAATTAAAATGAAATACCAGCTTGAATAATAAAAATGAGGAAAAAGATATGTTTAACGAAAATACACTCGAACAGGCAATAATCGCAATGTTTAAAGAACAGGATTTTGAGTATATTCAAGGCAACAATATTTCTCGCAAATACGAGGACGTTTTGCTTGAAAACGACCTCGAAAACTATCTTTTTAAGTCATATCCCGATTTAACTGTTGCGGAAGTCGAATTTGTAATTTCCAAACTTAAAAACATATCTGCTAATCCTCTTTATGACGGCAATAAACAAGCTTTTCAGCTTGTAAATGGTGGATTTAATCTCCCTCGCAAAGATAATTCTAAAAATTCACTCCACATAAATTTTATTGATTTTGGAGATGTTGATAAGAATATTTTCAAAGTTGTTAATCAATTTTCCGTTCAGGGAGAGCGTATGCGTCGTCCTGATTTATTGTTGTTTATTAACGGTATTCCTGTTGCGATTTTCGAGTTTAAATCCGCTGTAAAAGAGGAAACAACTATTGCCGATGCACACAAACAAATTACAATTCGTTATTGCCGTGATATTCCGAAACTAATGAAATACTGCTTTTTATCCGTGATTTCAGATGGTGCAAATACTCGTCTAGGCAGTATTTTTACGCCTTACGAGTATTATTATTCTTGGAATAAAGTCAACGAAGAGGAAACTGTAAGTAACGGTATTTCCTCTTTAATTACAATGTTAAAAGGTGCATTTTCAAAGGAACGTGTGCTTTCTATTTTGCGTGATTTTGTTTATTATCCCGATAACAGCAATAAAAATGAGGTGATTATAACTCGCTATCCACAATTTTTTGCTACCAATAAAATGTTTGAAAATATTAAGGTGCATTTACGCCCTAACGGTGACGGCAAAGGCGGTACATATTTCGGTGCAACAGGTTGCGGAAAGACCTATACAATGCTGTTTTTGTCCCGTTTTTTGACACATCACAGCCGTGAAATTTTTAATAATCCGACTGTTGTGATAATTGAAGACCGTCAAGATTTAGACGACCAAACTTCAAAATTATTTGTAAATGCAACAAAATATCTCGCTGATGATAATGTAAAAAGTATTGAAAGCAGACAGGATTTAGAGAATTGTTTGAAAAATCGCCCAAGTGGCGGTGTGTATATTACAACTATTCAGAAATTCTGCGAGAATACAGGATTGTTGTCTGAGCGTAATAATATCATTTGTATTTCTGATGAGGCACATCGAACTCAAACAGGAACAGGAGCGAAATTAAAAAAGACTGACGAAGGTGTTTTTACAACATACGGCTTTGCAAAATATCTCCGTGACAGTTTTCCGAATGCCACATACTGCGGTTTCACAGGAACTCCGATTGACGAAACAATTGCTGTTTTCGGCAATGTTGTCGATAGCTATACAATGAAACAAAGCAGTGATGACGGAATAACCGTGAGAATTTCTTATGAACCACGTTTAGCAAGAGTTATTTTGTCTGACGAACAGGCAAAGGAAATTCAAAAATACTATGATAAATGCACGGAAGAGGGTTCTAATCCCGAACAAGTAGAGGAAAGCAAGCGTGCAATGAGTAAAATGAAAGCTATTCTCGGACACCCCGACCGATTGAAAAAATTAGCTTTTGATATTGTAACGCATTATGAAAATTTGACTGCACAAAAGCCGGAAATTGTGCAAAAAGCAATGATTGTTTGTGCTGACAGAAAACTTGCTTTTAATCTTTGGAAAGAGATAATTGCTATTCGCCCCCAATGGAATGAACCGATAAAATCTGAAAATAGTGCGTTATCAAAAGAGGAACTTGATAAGATAAATCCTCTTGAAAAAATCAAACTCGTTGCAACTCGAAGTGCCGATGACGAAAAAGAACTCTATGAAATTTGCGGTACTCGTGAATATCGTAAAATGCTTGATACCCAATTCAAGAACGACAACTCTAATTTCAAAATAGCAATTGTCGTTGATATGTGGATAACAGGCTTTGACGTGCCGTCTTTGGCGGTTATGTATATTGATAAACCTTTGCAAAAGCATACTTTGGTACAAACGATTTCTCGTGTTAATCGTGTATTTGACGGAAAAGACAAAGGCTTAATTGTTGATTATATCGGATTTTACCGTGATATGCTTATTGCAATCAAAAAATACGGTACCGAACAAGAAAGCCCTGTTGACGAATTAAACATTTCTTTATCAATATTTAAGAATCATTTGCAGTTGCTTGACGAGCTTATGTATAATTTCAATTCAGAAAAATTTTATAGCGGGACTCCGAAAGAAAGGCTTATTTGCTTGAATTTTGCGGCGGAATATGTACAAACCGTCAAGGAAACAGAAACACGATTT
>JAISIJ010000474.1 GCA_031262245.1 Oscillospiraceae bacterium
CCGTGTAATGTCATAAATCCTTTTACATTTTCTGCAATAAATATTTTAGGTTGTTTATCTTGTACAATTCTTACCATTTCACGATACAGGTTAGCACGTTCATCAAATGGGTCTTTAGTCGGATTAACGGTGCTGAAAGATTGACACGGAAATCCTCCGACAAGTACATCACAATCAGGAATAGTATCTGTTTCTATATTACGAATATCGTCACAAACAACATTATTACATTTAAAATTAAGTTTATGCGTATTAAGTGCTTTTTTATCAATATCAAGTGCATAGATGAGTTCAAAAGGCAAACTTGCATAAGCCGTGTCATTGAATGAGAATCCTCCGATTAAGCCAAGGTCAGCCCCTCCGCATCCGGAAAATAATGATACGACTTTGTACATATTGCACCTCCTATCAAACGGCAACTGTAATTACTTCGTCAACAGCTTTATTACCGAAATCCATACGATAATTAAGAGCTTCGACTGTAACTACACCGTTATTATTTTTTCCGGCAATATCTGATATTACAAACATCACCACTTGACCACGAATAAAATACACACGGAAAATCGAATATGATTCTTTGTGTTGTTGTGCTGCAACCCACTCATTACGAGTAATGTTAAGAGTATCTATCCATTTCGTGTCATCGAATTTCGGTGCTGTTACACGTTTGGTAGCCTTAACCTCAATATATTTTACAAAATCAGGATTCGGTCCGGGTTTGGCAACAACAGATTGAATATCATAACCGAGTCCTCTTGTTTTCCCGAGATGAAGAACTTTTCCGGCAAGACGGAAATTAAACTCTGTTACACGTTTCTTTTCATATTCATAAACATAGCGTTCGCCTTCATCGCCTATTTCCACTGTGGTGAGTGTACCGGTATCAGATGTAGGCTGAGTAGATTCTTCAGCCGAAGATTTTTCTTCTTCTATTCCGAGTGCTTCAATGGTTGTGCCGAAATTAACAGCTTCATCCGATAAAACTGCAAAATATTTGTTCCATTCAAATGAAAGTTTTTTGTGACCCTCAACCGTAGATAAATCAAAATCCCATAAATCAAAAGCAGGTTTGGATTTATAATCTTTCGCTATAATTTCTATTGCTTTTTGTTCGCCCAAATTCAAAATTACTTCTGCACCATCAATTCTTACAAGATTAGCCAATTCTAATAAGTTTATCTGTTCGTTGGTATGCTGATAGCAATATGAACTCTCTTTGCCCGGAATAGTTATTTCACGGATAGTATTATCTTGTCTGTCTTTTGTGATAGCCTCAAAGACTTCGTATGGACTTGCATTCCCGGAAAGAACATCATACGAATTAAGTATATAGTATGCTATTTCTTTTTTGGTAAGGGTTATAGAGACATTTTTGGCAATAAGCATAACTTTTAAAACAAAAGAATTTTGTCGTATTGAGATACCATCATCAATTCTTTGTTTTATAGTTTGTATTTTTTGTGTACCATTAGGAAATTGCATTTTATAGCAAATATCTTTAAAAAAAGCGGGAGTATCGCTATCGGCTATAAATTTCTTTGTGCGGTCAGAAGCATAAATCAGACCGTCACTTTCGGAATAATACATTCCGAAAAGCTTTCCTGCTATTTCAGTTCGGTGGTTATTTAACGTTTTTTCTTTTGGTGTACCTGTCAAAAATTCTTTGATTTTTGTATTAAAAGAGCTTTTAAAAATATCCGAAGAACAAGGACAGATTTCGTCAATGATTTTAGCGTATGCAGGTAACAAATCGTCCATATCACTTTGCGATTTTCCACGAATTATATCACATCTGTACTGATTTGTATGGTCGTACATCAGATATCCTCCTTGTTAAGTAGTTGAATTATTTTTTCACCTATTGCACAAGACAGCAATGGAGGTACTGCATTGCCGACCTGTTTTAATTGGCTCGTTTTAATACCGATAAACTCAAATGTGTCCGGAAACGATTGTATGCGTGCAGATTCTCTGACAGTAGGAACTCTATTTGCTCTGTAATGAAAATGGTGATTATGTCCTGTATCTATCGTAAAACAAGGCTTACCGCTGTCCATTCTTGTCCACGCAATATTAACTTTCCTTGTTTGCCACAATTCTTCCGGCAAGGATTTATAATTTCCTCCGTCCGGCACCATCGCTATTATAGATTTTGTTTTCTCAGTATGGAGCGTAACTGTATGATTAAGAATTTTGTTACTGCCATTACGCATTAAACGTTGATATTCATTTTCCACAGGAAGTTTATAATCTATTGATTCTCCGAGAACAGTATTATCCGGAATGAAATCAAGGTCAGAAATCGCATCTTTACTTGTTAATAATGGTTTGCTTGTGTTGTTTCCATAAAGGGGTTCAGGGAATTCAAAGAATTTTTCAGACGATATGTTATTCTTGCGTATTCCGACAAAAAACACCCTTTTTCTATGCTGAGGAACACCGTAATTATCTGCCGATAAAATTTTGAAATCCACATTATAACCACGGTCAGAAAAATCCTCAATAACCTGTTTACAAACTTTTCCACCGAAAAGTTTTATTATTCCCGGCACATTTTCCATTACAAAAACTTTCGGACGTATTTCACCTACTATACTTACAAAAGATTTATATAATTCATTTCTTGGGTCATCTATCAGTCGTTTTCCGGATAAGGAAAAGCCTTGACAAGGAGGACCACCGATAATAACATCTATATCTTCCGCAGTTTTCTCGGTCATTGACAGAATATCTTTACCCGTCAAATTTCTTATATCCTGATTTAAAACTACGGCATCAGGAAAATTATGCTTATACGTCACCGTTGCATCTTTCCACAAATCAATACCGAAAGCAATATTAAAACCGGCATTTTTAAATCCGAGAGAGAAGCCCCCGCAACCGCAAAATAAGTCCACTACGTTATACACAAAGGTATCTCCTTGCTATTTCTTGATGTTTTTTGAATTTTCAGGAGTAAGATTTACTTCTACCATTTCCATTATATCCGAAATATCACATTCAAGGGCATTACATATTTTTTCAAGTATAAGAGTATTGATATTTTCGTTTTTGGCAATTTTCGAGATAGTAGAATTACCTATACCAGTTTTTGACTGAAGGTCTTTCTTTTGCAAATCCCTGTCAATAAGGAGTTTCCAAAGTTTTTTATAACTGATATGTTTCATTATATCCCCTAACTAAAACATACTTTAATACTACCTTATATTATAACATATAATTTATGAGAAGTCAATAGTGAAATTAGATTTTTCACAGAAAATTTTAATTAAATACCACAATTTAACATCAATTACCTTAAACACGACTACTGTAGGGTTCTTTTCAATGGAATATTCCTTGAAATGTAACGTAGTAACTGTTACTTTTCAACAAAATATATATCATTCATATATTTATACCATATACCAACATAAAAATCAAGCATTATTTTGTGAAATATAACATTATTGTATGTTTAATAAAAAG
>JAISIJ010000452.1 GCA_031262245.1 Oscillospiraceae bacterium
ACTTCAGACTTTTTAAGCACTTTGAAATGGACGGCATTAAACGTATTAACCTCATTGCAGGGAATAATAATGTCGGGAAAAGTACGCTTTTAGAGGCGATATATATTTACGGAAATAGAGTTACGAATGATTATTTTAATAATATAAGAATATTTAGAAGTATGGATAGCAATGTATTAAAACTTATCCAATCTTTCTTTCATATGTATAATATCGAAAATAGTGTAACTTTTAAAATTGACGATAAAGATACTTTTAAAATATGTAAGTCTGAAGAGAGTAATAGTTCTTTTAATATTAGTTATGACAAATTTACTTTAAGCTTAGTTATAAAACAATTAGAAAATGGGAAAGAAATTTTTGAGATAGATGGGTCAGCTTTTAAAAATCTTATAAATTATACCTATACAAGGTATTTAGGACGTGATTTCTATTCTACTGACTACATTTGTGAGCTATTAAGTGTTAGTGTTGCAAACGGCAACGTTGCTCGTGATAAAATTATAGAGTTACTAAAATTATTAGACCCTCGTGTTAGAGATTTTAATATAAATCAAGATAATGACGGACTTGGCAAAGACCTAAATATAAAACTTGATAAAGATATTTTCTTTCCTATCAGAACATTAGGTGACGGTATCAATAAACTTATCCAAATTATCTTGTCTTTATATTCCGAACCTAATTCAATCCTCTTAATCGACGAAATCGAAAACGGCTTTTACTACAAATTCTACCCGAAATTGTGGGAAATGCTCGGGAAAGTTGCAAAAGAAACCAACTGTCAGATTTTCGCCACAACCCACAGTTACGAGTGTACTAAAGGGGCAAAAGTTTTAAACGACAGCGACGAACCCGACTTGTTTGGGTTTATTCGACTTGACCGCGACAAAAACGATAATATTATTCCGAAAATGTATTCAGGCGAAACCTTTCAGTACGCAATGGATTATGGCTGGGAGGTAAGATAAAATGAAATTGTTTTATCAAATTGAAAAAAAAGACCTGCAATTAGAAATTAAAATTAACCCGAATACTAAAATCCTTATCGTAGTTGAAGGAAATGATGACTTAAAATTTTTTGAGGGTTATTTAAAACATCTTATTAAAAAAGGTTTTATTAGTGATATATTTCAAATAGGGCAAACATATGGGAAAGATAAAATAAGACCACATTTAGAGAACTTAGAAAACCGTTCTGAGTTTGAGAATATTACAGCTATTCTGATATTGTTTGATTCTGATAATTCTTATGAAGACACTTTTAAAACGATAAGTAAAGCAACGGAAGATTTTAAGCCTACACCGCAAATCGTCTTAATGCCTGCATTTAACGATACCGAAAGTGGAACTCTTGAAGATTTATGTCTTAAAATTCTTGAAGAAGACGCATATTTAAAGATGAGTGATAATTTGGTCAATGAAGTTGAAAAAATTGAGAATCTTACTGAACATACACCACATTATCATAAAAAACGAATGAGTACGTATTTTTCAATACAAGAGAAATTTGTGGGGAAATATATAGGTTTTAACAGAAAAGCATTTAATTACGATAGTGAACATTTAGACCCACTAAAAAAAATCCTACAAGAACTTTACGATAAAAATAAATAAAAATCGGAACTAAAAAAAATGAAAACAAAATGGGGCATAATCGGCTTAGGCGGAATAGCGGAGCGGTTCGCAAGGTCGTTAAAATTAACAGAAAACGCCGAACTTTACGCCGTTGCGTCAAGGGATATTAACAAGGCGACCCCATTTTCTGAAAAGTTTTCCGAAAAATTTGCGGAAAAGTTTGCAACAAACGCAACAGACGCAACAGACGGCAACGTTATTAAACCCTACGGCTCGTATTCGGAATTAATTCAAGACAAAAACGTTGACGTGATATATGTCGCAACGCCGATGTCAGAACATTTCAAAAACGTTAAAGAGTGCCTTTTGAACGGAAAAAACGTCCTCTGCGAAAAAGCATTTACCTGTACTTATGAAGAGGCAAAAGAACTTACGGAGTTGGCAAAATCCCGAAAAGTTTTCCTAATGGAGGCTATGTGGGTTAAGTTTATGCCGGTTTTCAAAAAGGCGAAAAAGTGGTTTGAGAGCGGAAAAATCGGCGAAATTCGGACAATTGATGCGAGCTTTTGTCGTCCGACACCATACGACCCCGACAGCCGACTTTACCGAAAAGACCTCGGCGGTGGGGCAACTCTCGACTTGGGTGTGTATCCGATTAGCCTTATTACGGCGTTTTTAGGGTATGATTGTGAAATTGAAAGTTATTTAGACTTGGACAAATTCGGCGTTGACAGGAATATGACGGCGGTTTTGAAATATAAAAACGCTGAAAATAATAACGGCAGAAAAACCTACGCAACCGCAAGGGCGGGATTTGATATTGAAAGCGACTGCTCCGCAACAATCGTCGGAACAAAGGGTAAAATAATCTTAAAACAGGATTTCTACCACGCCAAAAAAACTTTGCTTTATGACGAAAACGGAAATATTCTTGAGGATATTAACACCGAAATTCCCCTTGATATGGACTTTATTTTTCAAATACACGAAGTACAGAATTGTTTGGAGAATTCAAAGTTACAATCGGATATTAATTCCCTTGACGATACTTTGCAGAATATGAAAATAATACAATGTATAATGGATAATGTAGAATGAACAATGTAAAATGAACAATGTGCCTGACGGCATATGTGGCTGAAATTAATTATTAGAAAACTTAAAAGGAAAGGTAACATAGCTATTTAACGGCGAATCCATCGTAAGCGTTAGCGATTGACAAGTGAGATGTTTGTCGGGCAAATAGCGTGGCTGAAAATATGAAAAAAATTCAAAATTCGACTTACAGTCCTTTAGAGATTTTACCGAAAAACGACTTGGTTTTTAAAAAAATCTTAGAAAACACTAATATTCTCCGTGCATTTATCGCGGACGTCCTCGGCGTTGAACGTACAACAATTCAAAATGTAGAACTCCTCAACACGGAGATTTTGCCGAACGACTATACGAGTAAATTTTGCCGACTTGACGTAAAAGCAAGTATTGACGGCAGTTTGATTGACATAGAAATACAGCGATACGACCGAAAAGATTTTGTCGAACGTGCGATATACTACCTTTCAAGGCTTTGTTCAAGCTCCATTAATCAAGGCGAC
>JAISIJ010000025.1 GCA_031262245.1 Oscillospiraceae bacterium
AAACACAAAACCAAAGCCAACGCCGAAACAAGGACAAACGCCCCCACCAGTGCTATAAATCCATCAAACAAGGAAACAATATACGCCGCCACGGCTCCCACCGCAAACCACACGCTTATCAACGCTGCCGTATGAAACTCCACCGCCAACGCCAATATCAACACTATTCCCCAAAACATCAACGCTCCCATAGTTCGAAAATCTCCTCATACCTATTACGTAACTTCATTTTTTAATAAAATGAGTACCTCACCGCCGACTTACACTTACACTCACGGTGACACAGAGTTTTTTTATAAAAACCAAAAACTTATTTAGTAGTAATTTTTATACAACACATACAACACAAAAAATTACCCCAAAATATAATCACAATATCTTATGCGACATTATAACATATAATCCGCAAAAATTAAACAAAAAAACGGTTACAATCTGATTACAATTTAATTTATTATATGTAAATAAAAATGGTCATATTCTCCAATCAAAAGTTTGCAATGTCAGTTTAATAATTCGCATAAATTCGCACAAAGATAAAGTTTAAAAATCTCCGCAATCTGAAAATATTACCTTTAATAATGATAACAACATAACACATAATAATTTTGTAACCAATTTGTAACCTAAAAGGAGAATTATAATGGATATGTTAAAAAAACCGTATAACGGCGGATTATTTCCCGAAAACCCCGTTGACAGTTATGACGATAATATGGAAACTTATTTAGACGGCGGAACAGCATCTTCACAGGAATGTACAGGTATGCAACCAATCGGCGGATATTTAAGCGGCACGGAACAGTCTGCTTATGACTCAATTTACGAATTCCTCCCTCACAGTAACAACCCTTATGCGTCAAGAATTAAGTAATTTAAATTAAAAAAGGCTATGCAAGTGCATAGTCTTTTTGTTTATATTTTGCGGACATTGTTGTCATAAGTCAACCTACAAGTAGGAAAAAAAGACCTCGTTCAATTAACGCTTTAAGTTGCGTTTCAAGTACGAGGAGATTTTCGATATGGAGGCACGCCCTGCGTGCTAAACAAGATTTAGTATGATGACTGTTATGTCGTCACGGGAACTTTCGTTGGCTTGCTTGCATATTTTCTTGGCGAGTAAGTCCAAATCGTTGTGTTCTTTTAAAAGCAACTTTTTGATGTGGGGGTATTCGCTTTCGGGAACACCGTCGCTTAGGAGAATAAGCAAATCGTCCGGTTCGAGTGAGATTTTATGCTCGGAAAACGGCTCTAACTTGTCCATAATACCCACAGGCATTGAGGTGTCGGAGATAACCGTAATCTCGTCGTTGTGTTTGAGAAGAGTTGCTCCCGCACCGTATTTATAAAGCCTTGTTTCGCCGTTATCGAGATTGATTTTGGCTAAGTCGAGAGTTGCGAACATATCCTCGTCAGACTTGACACTCATAATATAGTTAATCATACGTATCGCAAGAGGAACATCATCAATCCCGGAGCGTATCAGACGTTTAAAATGATTCAGCAGCATTTTACTCTCAACGGACGCTCTTTTACCTGTACCCATACCGTCCGACAAGGCAACAAACGCCGTACCCTCACCGTTATAGAATACATCGTAATTGTCGCCGCAAGCATCTTTACTCCCCGACTTCTGGTAAATATGATAGTCCAAACCGTAGTCGGCAATACTCGTAAAAACAAAACGATAGGTATCGTCAACTTTAACATTGTCAAGATACCCCAAATCAAGATTCAAGACATTTGAAAGTTCGTCCGCAAGGTCTTTCGCCTTGTATTCATAGTTTGAATAAGCCTCGATAAAAAGCCGCCCTGAACTGTTATAATATGCCGTTAAACTCTCTGTTTTAACACCTTTTTTCTCCAAAGCCTGTGCGGCGGTCTTGATTATATCCAAGTCATAGGACACATTTTCGTTAATTTTACGCTCCAAGTCGCCGATTAATTCGGCAGAAACTTCCAGTTGACCGTACAGAACAGACTGTAACTCGTTGAATTTCGAGTATTTCTTGCCTTTTTGAAAATGAATAGCATAGGACTGTGCGTTTTTTTTGACCTTTTGCATTGAATTAGAGATAAAACGCAGACGTTGAACGGTTGTTTTTCGGATATTCTCCTCAATCGGTGTTTCAAAACGGTCGAAAATCTGCTTTTCAAAAGCTATCCAAATATAGCAAGCCGAGCCGATTGTCATTGAAATTAAACATCTCACCGATTCGGAAGTTACGCCGATAAGCACAGTCACAAGCATATTAAAAATCATAAAACAGAGTGCGAGGGGAACTCTTTTCATTTTCGGCAAAACACCCAGAGCGTATCCGATTATTGACAGAAAAGGTGTGTAAAAACTCAAACCCGCATTGAAGATAAAAATACCGCAACTTGAAAACGCTCCGCAGACAAGTCCGCCGGTTGAACCGAAAGTCGCAACCGCCTGTAATATCACGAATGTTACAAACATCAACCCGACATTGACGTATGCCACGGAAAACGAACAAAGAGTAACAATTGCCGTGAGGTAACAAAATACCAGCGACACGGCGTTTTTGCCTTTCAAAGACAGCAGTCTGTGTCGGCTGACATACAATAACAAATCTCGGATAAAATATGCGGAAAATGCCGTCAAAACGGCTATAACCGTGCCTGTGATAAAGGCTGATGCGGGAGATTGAACGTATATTCCCACAGAAAGTACGCCTGTAACCATAGAAATAAAAGTTATCCAAAGAGTAACTTTCGGAGTCTTGTTCAGAGTAAAAATACCGATAACAGTCACCATAATCATAGCGATTACATAGACTATCCCCTCGCCCACAAGCCCGCCGAAAAGATACGAGCAAAGCGTTCCTATCAGAACCGCAATGCTGTAAAATGACGGCAAACCGCAACACAACGCCACATTAAACGGTGAAATCAATCCGTTAATATCGGCTCTCGCTGTTATGTAACTCCCTATCATTATCAAAAAAAACACAGTCACCCTGCTGTTTAAAATCTTTTTCATTTTTACGTCCTTTATGTTACTATTGAATATTATACAAACGTAAAAGACAGAATTTTGTCGATACAGCAACATATTAAAAAAAATGACGAGTTAAACTCGCTGAAAACATACCTTGTAACCTTTTTTTTATTTTATAATAATATGTAATGTTACCATAATTATTATTCAGAGGAGCGATTACATAATG
>JAISIJ010000138.1 GCA_031262245.1 Oscillospiraceae bacterium
ATAATGGCAGATTTAAGAGCATTAAGGTCACGTCGCTTAACGAATGAGTATAATGAATTGAAAATGTTAAATGGAGATGTTATACAAATTCAACCATTAGGAGACGCCCCTTACGAAAAGTATCGTATTACTTTTAATATACGCACAGTTATAACACCATCGCCAATCGCATATCGGGCAAAAACTGTCTGTATACTTACCATTCCGCCCGGATATCCAGAACATGTCCCCAAAATAGCTGTTGAGGAATCTTCTATGCCACCGCCTTGGCATGTAAATTGGTATAGAGGAGGCACTTGGTGCTTTGGAGGGTGGTCAAAAGAAGAATCTTTAGTAAATTATATTTATCGCTGTGCACAGACAATTCAATTTAATTCTGTTTTTACCGATGCAAGACTTGAAGCTGCGGCAAATAAAGATGCAGTAGATTTTTGGAATGAAAATAAAGGTAAAAATGGTGTAATCCCATCGGATACAAAGAAATTGCCTACTATTGATACAAAAATTCCGGGAATTACAATCATCGGAATAAATAAACCAAATAATTAAGAGGAGCAAAACAATGGAAAACATTAATGTAAAAATTATTCACCCAACAAATAACTCTGATATCGATATCGGATTGCCGGAAAATATTGTGTTGAGAGATGTATTCAGCCAACTTATCGATGCTAATTTTCTTACTTCCGGTCAACCGTATACAGGAGTATTAAAACCAAATCCCACTGGTGGTCGTAAAGATAGTGTACCTCTTGATAATGACAAAACTATCGGTGATAATGGTGTTGGTAATAATGATACGATTCAAACTTTGATTGCCACACAAGCATAATGTAATAATATGGCGTTTTTTGCCTATTTGAGAGGAGAAATATAATGGAAAATATTAATGTAAAAATCATTCACCCAACAAATAACTCCGATATTGATATCGGGTTACCAGAAAATATTGTATTGAGAGATGTATTCAGTCAACTTATCGATGCAAATTTTCTTACTTCCGGTCAACCATATACCGGAGTATTAAAACCAAATCCCACTGGTGGTCGTAAAGATAGTGTACCGCTTGATAATGACAAAACTATCGGTGATAATGGTGTTGGTAATAATGACACTATTCAAACTTTGATTGCTACACAGGCATAATTGTGAATAGAGTTATTAAGTTCGTGAAACATTCTGTGTATTGCAATCATAAGAATATCTTATTAACTACTGCATATATTTGTTATGATTGCAGTCATAGTCTGTTAAGGAGGATATAATTATGTCCGATTTAAAAATAAATATTCACGCACGAAACGACAATAATGATATTACCGATAAGGAATTCCCCGAAAAAATGGCAGGAGATACTTGGCTTTCTGCCAAAGGCGGTGGACGGGCAAATCGTAATATGCGTATTGTCTTTGAATCGTCTTCGCTTGAATTATTATTTGATGAAATAAAATGGGGAAGTAAATACAAACAAGGTGATGTTGAACAAGCGGGATTACTGATTGGTAAGTATTACAGAGATACTACGAAAGAAGATACTATTATTTGGGGTGATGTTGTCGTAGTTATTCCGGCAGATGCTTCGTTAGTTAGTGCCTCAAAATATGAAATATCGATACCTGCTAATGCTTGGCGAGTTATGCGTGAAAAGGCTGATGAGTACAGAACTGAAAATTTGCAAATTCTGGGCTGGTATCATACGCACCCAGATGAAATTAATACAAGGTTTTCGGGTACAGATAAAATAACACAAAAGCAAGCATTTTCTTCCGAACTAAGTTTCGGAGTTGTATTTAATCCTAATCAGAAGTGTTGGTCGGTATTTTATGGTGCTGAAAGTGAAGAGTGCGTAGGGGAATTAATATTACCTGATACCTTACTTGAAAAATACGGAGAACCTAAAATTCAAATAAAGCAAGTAAATGGTGATTCTGAATTACAGGAAGATGGGTCTGTTGTACATTATGACGATGAGGGTAGAATTATTGATGTTCCGCCCATTGTGCCGATTAGTAATGAACCTCAAATATTAAATAACAATCCTAACTCCCCATCTATACTTTCTTCAATCTTAAATGGTGTTGGTCGTAAATTTATCGCTATGAGTGAAAATTTGCAGAATTCACCAAAAAGAAAAACTCAACAGAATACTATGTCTAATGGTAATTCCATTATTGGTAGCCCGAAAAAAAATTCTCCCAAAATAAATTTAAAAGGTATAAATAATCCTAAACAAAAAATAGAATTTAGCTATTGTTCTTTAAACCCTAACAACACACTTATTGAGTTGGATAATCCAAATGTGAAATTCAGCAAAAAAAATATTATGAATATCATATACGACACAAGAAAAAGACGTTCAACGAATAATACTTTCTATGGTGAATTAAAACATATGACTGAGAATGGAGAATTAACAATAGCGTTAAATAATAACCTCATTGATATGGCACAGGTGAAGATAAGGTTCTTGCCTTCTAAACAAAAATTAACTATAAAAAGTATGATAGAAAATTCATCGCAAATAAGTATACAAACTATGACCCAAAACATACAGTATTTGCTTATTATTAATGATAGAATTCCATCAGAAATTGATGTGATTGTTGTCTATATAAAAAAAGGAAAAACAATATGAGTGAACCTAAAATTACTATCTGCTCCGGTGGATATGGTGAAACTCCACACGATAGAACAAAACTTATATCGTGGTGGGAGCAGGATATCGTAGATTCAAGTAGTGTTCTCGTTGTTGGTGCAGGAGCCATTGGAAACGAAACGTTAAAAAATCTTGCCTTGCTGGGTGTAGGAAAAATATTTATTTGCGATATGGATACGATTTCTATATCGAACCTCAGTCGTACTGTATTATTCGGAGCAGATGATGTAGGTAAAGAAAAAGCTTCGCTTGCAGCGGAGCGTGTAAAACAGATGAGTAACAATAAAAATTGCAAAGTAGATTACTTTGTAGGCGATATTACTACCGGTTTGGGACATGGAGTATTTCGCCGTTTTGATATTGTTCTCGGTTGTCTTGATAATATGTTAACACGAGTTAATGTTAATAGACGTTGTTGTCTGCTACAAAAGCCATTATTAGATGCCGGCATATGGGAATTAGGGCTTTCACTTAGTGTACATCACTATCCGTATTCGAGTTGTTTACAATGTGGAATGGATTCAAAAGATATAGAAAACGAGAGAAGGATACGTTTTGCTTGCGATAATTTTAAGAAACGGGATATACACGAGAGACATGCCCCAACAACATTAGTATCAACTGCTATTGTAGGTGCTTTACAAGTTCAAGAGGCAATTAAAGCTTTACATGTTTTGAATAAGGACAAACTCGAAAAAGATGGTAAAAATCTTGATATAAGTGTGCAATATGGTAGGAAATATTACTACCAAGGAATGAATCATCTGTTTGAACAGATGGCTATACCATCAAGGGATACCTGCGATGTTCATAATAGTTTTGAAGAAGTAGTTGAATCACCGCTTTCGGCAAGTATGCGTCTAAGCGATGCATTGAACTCATTGAAAAACTTATTAGGATATGAATGTATTATTGATACGTATCCTGAAAGTTGGTTTGTCATTAAGACAAAATGCGTAAGTTGTCATCAATGGATTGATACAAATAAAGCAAGAGGCGATTTATATCAAGAAGATTTATACTGTGAAGAATGTAGTAAAAATAAACTTGATGTTTCGGGTTATACACCCGAATCTGACAATATCGATGTCTTCGGTCGTGACGATATGCCAACTAACCTAATGAATTATACTCTTAAGGAGCTTGGGATACCGCCGCTTCACATAATTACCGTTAGAGCAAAATGTGATGATTCAATCGTTAAGTTTGTAGAACTTACCGGAGATTTATCAGAAGTTTTACCCAACACCTTTGGAGGCTGATTATGCAGAGTCACAAATTAACAATTGCCGATTCGTGGTTTATCGAAAAAGGACAAGTAGATACAATCACTCGTTCTCCTTTTGCCATAGGTGATGAAGTTGTTGTTTGTGATAAGAAACATGTATCCTTTTTAGAATGTTATGACGGTGAATGTCCTGTCACTAATTGCCATAGTAAAGTAACCGTCCAATTCAATCGAGCCAATGTCGAATATGAAGAATTTAAATTATATTCTTTTGCCGGCGAGTGTCCGAAATGTCAAAGGATAACTACAATTTTATATAAACAATCAAGAGGTGTATGTTCCGGTAAGTGTCCGATTTGTGGTCAAATAATAACAGTTTCGACAAATTATTTCCGATTCCAAGCAAAGAAACATACTATACAAAGAAATATTCGTCGATTAAGTATTACATTATGGTATATTTTTGTAGTTATGGTTATCGGAATAGGTGTCTTAACGTGTGCCGATATAATTAAACATCAGCCGGCATTGGATTTTTTCAATTCAGTAATGATTCCAAAAAGTATGGAGTTAATTGACAAATCTCAAGATTTTATAGTATCAGATGAATTTATATTTTGCTTGGAAGAAAGTAGCCAACAATTGATTAACAAAAATTCTGTACTGTTTGGAAGTGCAGTTGCT
>JAISIJ010000160.1 GCA_031262245.1 Oscillospiraceae bacterium
TATTGTTTTGTTTTTTGCAATTTTTTCACTGAAATTCTCGTGAACAGTAGGCACAGCAGGGTTCGCATTTTTATCCAAACCATAGACTGCATATTTATAATAATCGGTAAACGATAAAAAATGCTTATCAAGAAATTTTATAATATTATCGGTGTAAGGCTTGTCGTGGTGGGCAATCAGCGTATTCGGCTGATGTTCATAAATCACAGCTTGGACAAATTCGTCCATTTCAGCATTGCCGAGCATTATAATATTTTTATACCCGAACATTTCGTCAACTTCAAAACAACCCTTCCCGATAACGACAATCAAAACTTTTTCAATGCCGTGTTTTTTGCAATATTCGGGTAAAAATGCCATTGCCCAATAAACATCACCGAGGGCTTTATATGGACAAATAACCGTAAAATATTTAGGATATTTCAGACTGATTTCGTTTAAAATTTCTTTTCCACGCAACATTCTCGCAGTTTTTTCTTTGATTGTGTTTTCGGAAACAGAAAAATCAGAAAAAGTATCAAAGTCAACAACTTTGACTATCTCGCCTTTGTAGCCTAATTGTAGGAGTTGAGATTTAAAAGTTTCAAAATGCCTGTTTGCAATCAAGCAAATGGCATTTTCAGAATTCAGAATATTTTGCGGAGATGTTATTTTAATTTCTTTGTAAAAATTGCCGATTTTATTCGGATTATTATCAAGAATTGCCGTGACATTAAAGCCTTTTTCAGTCAAATAATCACATATTTCTTCTGTTGCATTGCAATGTCCGAACAGAAAAATTTTCTGTTCGGATAAATTAAGAGAGTTGATTTTTTCTTCCATTTCTGCTCTTTGAAAAATTTCCATTACATTGCACCTAAAATAACATCATTAATAAGCGTTCCTTCGTCTGCAACACCTGTATCAAGCAAGTTTTGTAATTTCCGACCGTAAGGTACAGCAAAGGAACCGATTATAACTTTGTCGCTGAATCGGTAAAGTTCGTATAAATGAATCAGTTCTTTTGCCTCTTCACCCTCAATAATTACGCCTTTTCTGTTACCGAGTTTTTTAAGAAAACTTTGTCGGATTTTTTCGTTTTCAACAGGGAGGAGGAGGGTGAAGTCATTTGAGTTTTTAAGATTTTGTATGTTCATCTATTAAATTTTTTCTGCCAAAACAGAAACGTGTGTATAGGTATTCGTAGAACCGATACCGATATTTTTCATTTCTATTTTAAATCCTAAATTTTCAATAAGTCGAAATAAGTTTTCGGGATTCCAAGTGATATTGTAATGTCCAACAGGATTGGCACATAAATGGTCGATATCTGTCCAAAGCACAAATTTACAGCCTTTAACTGCATAAGAAGCAAGGTTTGAAAGCAAAAAATACCACTCGGGTGTATGGTCAAGACAATTTTGGCAAAAAATTGAACCATCAATTTTCTGTTCAAGTTCCGGAATAAAGTTTTCACCCTGTGTCGAATAATATTCTATATTTTTAAATTTTTCGGTATTAGATGAAGTTTGTTTTAATAATTCAAAATACTTTTCAGCCAAAGGCTCAATAATTATTCTCTTTTCGATATCCGGTAGGGCAACTGTGATCCCACCCCAAGGTCCTGCACCTATCTCCAAACAAGTTTTTTTATAAACACTGTTTTCTATTACATTATAATAATCCCCAAAATCTTGATAATACAGAGTTGATTCCAAATCAGTATTTTCATTGCATTTTTCCCAAAATTGTTTATTTTCGGATATCTCTTTCCAATATACGATTTCAAATTTCTGAGATTCTATAAATTCATCAACCTTACCGAGCGTTTTTCTGTTCAGAACATATAACAATTTCATATTGTCATTTACTATTGGAATAAAACTGAAAAAATCAGTGTTCATAATGCCATCATAGAGTTCGTTATACTTAATATATTTGAAATTTCTATTCATAACGTCAGATATATTTTTGGTTTCATTTTCGATTAGGTCGGTAATTTCTTTTAATGCAATTACCCCTACCAAAATGCCTTTATCGGTTACAAATAAGGTACTCTTCTTATCGGCATATCTTGCAATTGCTTCTGTCCTTGAATTGCTTAAATCAAGGATATTATTTTTTTGTTCCATTAAAATTTCCTCCGAATTTTTTATAAAACTTGCTCGTCAAGATTATCGTCAGGGGGAGTAAAATCTTTAAAGTGTTCAAAAAACAAATTCATATTCTCAAAGTAGATTTTGTTTTCTTTAAGCCACTCTTCTTTTCTTGACCACCACTTTATACGCAATAAAATATCAATCTGTTCGGGGGAAAAGCGATATTTTAAAATTCGTGCCGGAACACCGACAACCACAGCATAAGGCGGAACATCGTGGGTAACAACCGCTCCTGCTCCGATAATCGCACCGTCACCGATTGAATGACAAGAGCTTGTATTTATAAATGCGTTCGCCCCTATCCAAACATCGTTGCCGATTACGAGAGGATGTGTTCTTCCCTGTTCAAAAAGTTCCATATATATAGGTGAATTAATTGAATAATAAAGAAAAGGAGAGATAGAAAGTATTTGAGGATGATTGTCGAGAGCGTAAGCTTTTTCATTAATTAGGCAATATCTGCCGATGGAGTTTATTACTTTCTCGTTTATTGCTAAATCAAAACTTTTAAATCCAGTAGAAGACTTCCCTATTTTACAATAGACCTCCTCGGAAACTAAAACATAGCCTCAGCATTAATAATCCCGCAGATAAGATTGAGGCGTAAAAAGTGGCGTTTTCTACGATTACGATATTTATTTGCCATAATT